>NZ_BAAAGU010000053.1:0-47999 GCF_039524635.1 Streptomyces thermocarboxydovorans
GCCCAGCGGTCCGTGACCACCCGATCGAGACTCCCGTTCGAAACGCATCCCTCAAGATCGGAACGACAACAGCCTCTTACGGGGTACGTCCGGTGGGCGCGGGGCGCCGGGAGGTGGCGGCAGGGCCGCCGGGCGGGTGGGTGGTCCGGCGGGAGGTGCCGGATCGGATGTCGTGCAGTGCCTGCTGGTAGGCGGCCTGGTCGAACACCTCGGGTGTGCAGTTGACCTTGTATCCGGCCAGCAAGAGGGTGGGGATGGCACAGGTCGCCAGGCGCTGCTGCTCGGCGCTGTCGAGGTGTGCGGGGACCTCGTGCCAGATGTAGACGGGCTCCGGGGTGGGGAACTGGTGTCGTTCGAAGCCCAGCTGGTCGAGCTGGTCGAGTAGCTTCGCGGGCGCACCGGTCGGCGTCTCGACGTAGATGGTGGGATTCAGCCATCTGCGGTAGATCTCGACGTCGGTGCCGTACTCGTCGGCACGGTTGCCCACGACTCTCCTGTTTCAGCGGTTGCGCGATACGGCAGCGACAGGACGCTGTGCTGGGCTGTGCGTCCTCACGGCCTCACCCGGTTGGGCGGGCGTGCGGGCGGCGTCGTTTCGGACGCGGAGGATCTGGTCGGCGGCCCGCGAGAGCGCTTCAGCCGCGCTTCCGAGCTGCGCAGCCGGTTCCAGGTTTGTGCAACGGGCGCCGGGCCGCATGGACCAGAAGCAGGCGATCGCTATGGCCTGCCGGATGAGCGGCAGAAGTCCCTCGGCGGGTGCGGCGATCTCGGTCAGGAGGGCAGCCCTCTCCTCGCCGGTTGAGGCACGAGTGCCCTGTTGGGCCAGCTCAGCGACGTACCACAGCGCGGCCTCCCGGCCGGCGTCGGGTAGGGCGAGGGCGTTCAAAGCTGGGTCGAGGTGAACGCTGTATCCGGCGCTCAGCAGGGCGTGTGATGCGGCCGTGGCTTTCCGACACTGTTCGGCGGCGGGAAGACCATGGGGAAGACGGTGGTACGTGCCGCGGGGGCCGGGGTGATCGAGGAAGCCGGCTCGCTGCAGGAGAGCGGCGGCTTGCTCGGTGCCGCCCAGGGCGACGACCAGTCCGCTTCGCGCGTCCTTGGCGATGGTGACGTACTCCAGGACATCGAAGTCGGGCTCGACCTCCCTCATCGTGTCCGGGCCGCCGACGCCCGGGACGCCGCCGGGGCCGGCGGGGCTGTCGGCGCTGTGGCAGTAGGGGCGATCCGGCCGGAGGGGTGCTGGAGCGCAGTGCCGATGCCGTGGGCGCGCAGCTGCTGGCCGGTCTCGCGGACGGCACGCGCCTGCTTGTAGGTGTCGTCGCCGGAGAGCCGGTACACGCCGGTCTGCTCCTGCTTGACGAAGCCGTTGGCGGCCAGCACGTTCGCGGCTGTATCCCCGATCGGAGCGGTGGCGAGGCTGCCGTCCGGCTGCCAGGTCAGCACGACCCGGTCCGGCTGCGAGGGCACGATGTCGTCCATGGCGTTGTATCGGACGCGGGCCAGGGCGGTGTCGTAGCGGGCGAGCAGGTCACCGGCGACCTGCTCTGTGGCGAGGAAGGGATCGTCGGTCACCGCGATGCCATTGGGCTCGGGAACGCCGCGGTACGCCTCGTCGGGCAGGCCGCGCGGTGCGACGGCGGCGATGAGGAAGCCGTCGCGCTCGTCGTGCCGGTCGAGAATGACCAGCTGGGCGCCGTCCGGACGGGACAGGACGGCCGCCTGGCGCAACGGGTGCGCGGCGAGGGATTCGGCGACGAGGTCCAGGTCCCAGACGCGGTCGGCCAGCTCGGCAAGAGCCTCTTGGTCCTTGGCGGGGTGGTGGGTGCTGCGCCAGCTACCGGGGAGTTCACCGGCGAGAACGTCTGCGAAGGAGGCGAGGCGCTCGGGGTCTTCGTGGTGGTGCATGGAGTCCTTGGCGGGGGAGGGGGTGGTGTCAGCGGCCCGGTCCGGCGGCCACGGGCGGGGGGACCGGGATGGCGCGCGGTGGAGGTGGGCAGGCGCACACGGCGAACCGTTCGCGTTCGTCGGCAGGGACCTCTTGGGTGCACGCGACGCGGCCGGGCTGCGGGACATGCCGGTCGGCGAGGTCATTTGCGCGTGTGCACCAGGTCGGTGCGGACGACGGCGAGGCGTTCCTCGGCGAGGTAGCGCAGCCGTCGCGCGGTGTACGGGGCAGTTGATGCGCCAAGGTCTTCCTGGAATTCAGCCGCAGCAGTGAGGACTTGACCGGCGGCATCGAGGATGCCGTCGCAGGGGCAGTCAGCTCGGTCAGGATCTCAGCGACCTCCTCTGTGGTGGTCGCCTGTCGGATCCGGTCGGCGACCTGGGCCACCGAGGCACCCAGCGGCTCGTCCTGGGCGGGGCGGCGGTCGGTGTCGAAGGCCGGGTCGCAGTCGACGTGGCAGCCGACCGCCCGCAGTCGGGCCACGGCTTCGTGGCCAGGCGGGTCTCTTTGTCCTGCGACAGGCCGGCGGGAGCGCGGTGGTAGGTCTCGTGGAGGCGGTGGACGGGCACGAAGCCCGCCCGTTGAAGCAGGCTGTGGGCTTCCGGATCGCCACCGCGGCAAAGCACTCCCTCGGAGTGCGGGTCGCGGCGGATGGTCAGGGCGCGGTCGGCCAAAGGCAAGGGAAAGGTTTTTCCTAAGGTGAGTGCCCGGCACAGGCTCTTGCGGTCGGTACCACTGGCGCTGCTGTCAACCGCTTGGAGCGGGTGGTCAGACGGGCGGCGACGTCATCGAGGTCCTGCTGGATGCCGTAGAGGCGGCGGGCGATCAGCTCCAGCCGGTGCGCAGTCGCTGGGCCTGTGCCGGGCTGGATCGAGGCGCGGTGCGAGGTGTGCTCGATGAGGCTGCGCACGGTGGCCAGCGGACCGGACCGCTCGTCGGCGAGCTGGGCGAGAACGGTGGCAAGCTGAGCGGACGCGGTCGGTACGGCCCTGGCCACCTGCCGGTCGTCGGATGCGGACGTGATGGTGGTGAGGCGCAGGTCCTGCTCGATGCGGCGGGCCTCAGATGCGAGCCGTTGCAGCAGGTCGGCTGCCAGGCGTGCTGGCCAGAGCCGGAATGAGGGGGTCCTGGTGGCCTGGGTCCGTGCGCGCGCCGGTGTGGGGGCGCGGCCGGGGCGGCGGGGAGGCAGTCTCACCGGCCGCCCCGGGCATCGGCGATGTGGACCAGTTGGCCGAGGGCCGTGGTGGTGTACCAGCCGCAGTCGATAACAGCGTCCGCGTGGCCGGCGTACTTCGGCAGCAGATGATCAGCCATGGCCCGCAGGTAGATCATGCAGTCCGGGCAGCGGCGCGAGAGATGCACGAGGTAGCGGGGGTGCGCGGTAATGAACGTCTGGGCTCCGCCGTTGGGGTCGCGCAGCCGCCAGCCGTCCTCGTCGGTCGGGGTGTGCCAGGACGGGGCGACGACCTGCATCGCATCCCCCCACAACTCGGCCTCCGCCACACCCTTGATGACCACGACTTGGTCGCCGGCCTCGAAGTGCCCATGGGTGATGTCCCGACAGGGCGTGAGGGGGTCGGGTGTCGGCGCGAAGGCCGGGGTGGACGGCGGGGTCCAGGACGATGGGAGCATGCGGATCCTTCCACGCTGTGCGTGTGGCGGCGGGAGGATCAATGGTCCGCAGGATCGCCGGTTTGGCTAACCGGCGATTTGACGCTATGTTCCGCCGGTTCAACGGACCCGGCTCTTTTCCTGGTCGTGCTGCCTCGCAGCGACCGGGAGTCGAACAGCCGGAGCCGGCTGTCTTCCGCCGCCCGTCCACAGCCGTCGCAGCCCTCACGATGCGGGGTGTCAGTTGATCATCGAGCGAGCGAGCCGTTGATCACGTCAGCGCACTGCACCTCACCCAAGTCGGGAGGGTCAGCGGTACGGATTCTCCGTACCGCGGTCCTGTTCTGTGGCGGCGTCCAAGAGTTCTAGCAGGTCGGCGCCGTCGGCGTCGCGCTGGTCGATCCACCATCCGGCCCGGGTGATCAGGCGAGCCTTCTCTTCCAGCTCCGCCCAGTCGGCGTCGTCCCAGGCGCCTTCGACGACGAGCGCGGTGTGCGCGGCGCACATCAGCTGGTGGCGGGAGCGTTCACCCCAGTCCACGGCGCGTTCCGGCCCTTCCAGCGGGGGCATGTCGAACTTGGTGGCCCACTCGGCGGCGGCCCGCTGTTCCTCGGCCCGCTTGGCTGCGAGCCATGCCTCCTTGGAGGCGGTGTCGTTGCTGCGGGCGGCCTTCCAGCAGTCGGTGCAGTCCCGTTCGCCGAGCCAGCGGGCGAACCCGGCCCGCCGGTCGGCGGCGCGGTCGGACAGGTCATGGACGACTTCGTGGCCGCAGGTGTGCTCGACGGTCCACTTCGTGCGGACAGCCATAGATGGATCTCCTTGAACGGGTCGTGCGTGACTGAAGGGGGAAGGCGTTCGCGGTCCTACGCTCGGCGGTTGACGGCCGTGCTACGGGGCGGCGCTGTGGGAGGTGTGGTGCTCAGGGCGGGGCGGGCCGTATCCGCGGTGGTACGGGGTGCGGTATGACGGCAGCACGCCGACCGTGGCGGCGAGATCCTCGATCGCGTCGTGCACCTCGCGGGTGAGGACGGCGAGTTGTCGGCCAGGGGCGTCGAGCTGGGCGCCGAGCTGCTGCCCGCGGACGGTGTCCAGGGCGTAGGAGAAGCGGGCGGGCCGCGGTGTCGAGGAGGCTCTCCAACCGGGATCAAGGCACCGGCTTCATAGCCTTGCTGCGCGGGTGAGCTGGGCCTCGGAGAGGATGGAAAGTGCGGCCGTAGCGGTCCCGCGTGGCGTCCTGCGCGGACTCAGTCTCACGGCCGATGACCGCCATCCGCAGCCTGGAACCGCGTGCTCGCCCGGCGAGCTGCGCCACGCTGGGCGTGGTGGTGTCAGAGATCGGTTCTCCCGGCGGAAGGTATCAGCGGCGGGGCGGCCTGCTGGGCGGCGCTTGGGCGGTCATGGCCGGCGGCCGTGCGGGCGCGGCCGGAGTCTCCTGGCCGGGTGGGTGAGGGCGAAGGCCGGGGTCGAGATGCACCGGGTAGCGGGCGGCGGTGAGCATGTCCGCGGCCCAGGTCGCGTGCTCGTTCTCCCAGCCCTGGCCCAGGTCGAACGGCAGCCGTATCCAGTGCCCGCGCAGGGCCGGCAAGAAGAGGAACCCGGCTCGGAGCAGGATGTCCCGCGCGAATGCGTCGATGGCGCCGGTGACTTCGACCTCGCCACCTCGCCCGCGGGTGATGCGGATCGTCTCACCGTATGGAGTCATCGGTGTCATCGGGAGCGTCCAGCCAGCAGGTGAACGGTCGGGGCGTAGGTGGGCTTCGGCGGGATCGGTCGCGGGGCCGGTGCGGTGGTAGTCGGCGCCGTACGGCGTTGGGGGGAGCGTATGACCGCGGCCTGGGCGGTACGGGCGCGACGATCCGAGACAGCGTGGCGCCGGGCCGGGAGCGGCGCAGCGGCCGGTGCGTCCGGGGCGAGGCCCATGTCGGCGGACACCGAGTAGCCCTGCGCCCCCAGGTCGCGGACAGCCTGGCGGGTGCGGCGCGGACCGTCACGGTCGGGCTCGGTGAGGCGGTATAGCCCGGGACGGTCGGGGATGGGCTCGAACTGCTCGCGGGTGAGGAACCAGTGGGCCAGGTGCGCGGGCACCGTGGCGGTGAAGGAGGCGACGAAGCCGTGCTGGGGATGAGTGCCGAAGGCGAAGTGAGTACCAGGGTCCAAGAAGGTGGGTCTCCTTAGGAATTGGGTGTCGGTCAGCGAGGGCATGCCTGGCCGGGCGGGAGCCGGTGGGGCGGCTGGGGGGGAGGGGCAACAGTGGGGCGTGGGCGAGGGGAGGCAGCGCGGGCCTGGCGCAAAAACTGCTGGCTGTGGGCGAGCCAGGTCTCGATGGCCGGCCAGGTCGGTGCTCGGTGCTCGGCGCTCGGCGCGAGACAGCGGAACGCCGCTGTTCAGGTCCTCGCGTACCTGCAGCGTGGTGAGGAGCGCGACGGCGAGCTGGTCGAGCACCTCGGCGTCCTGTGGCCATGCGCTGGTCCCCGGACGGTACTTGTCGAGCAGCGCCGGGGCGTGGTCCAGGACGGTGAGGAACTCCCGCCACGCGTTGTCCAGGAACTCGCCGGCGGCCGTGGTGAACACCGAGGGTTCGACGCGCACGGCACCGCCGGGCTGGGTGGCGGCAGGCAGGTCATTCCAGGAGAGCCCCACTCCGACTGGATGAGGTCGAGGGCCTCGGCCACGTGCGCGATCCGGCGCTCGTGGACGGCGCGGTCGTAGGCGGGCAGGTAGCGCTGGATGATCACCTGCGCGGCGCGGCCGGGGAACGGCGGCACGGTGATGCTGCGAGGAGCGTGCGGATCGTCGCACCCCTCACCGAACGGCTCCGGTGCGAAAGCGCCGACGAAGTAGTTCAGTTGCTGGGCGGGGCATTCGACGAGGAGCAAGGTGGTGCCGGAGATCGGGTCGGTGAGAGTGGCGGCGTAGGGATTCGGTCGGTCCGTACGACTCGGGCGAGTTCGCCGCAGTCCCACACGTAGGGCACGAGGTCTTCCTGCCATACCGGGTGGGAGTAGATCTCGACCTGCGTGTCCCACTGGCCGGGCAGACAAGGCGATGTCCAGGGCGGAGTGTCACCGATGAAGCGCCGGCTGCTGGCCGTCACTTGTATCCCCCGCGCATCGGCACGCTCGGCCAGGTGCGTCAGAGTGCCTCTGGCCGCCGCCTCGTCCGCGTGGGTCAGGCGATACGCCCCGGCCTCGCCCCGGCGAAAACCGGCATGGCTCAGCACGTCCTCCGCGGACTTGTACTGCTCGCCGGTCGCGATGGCGACGACGCCGACATTCCGGCTGTAGGTGAGCGTGATCTGTGCGTCAGCCACGCAGGGCCTCACGGTGCAGGAGCGAGCGCAGGCTGCGGCCGTACTGCCAGGCGTGCACGCGGGCGGCGCTCTCCAACTGGTCGTATCCCGGCTGGGCGGTCATCTGCCCGGTGTGCTTGCGGTAGCGGTAGACCGGCAGTGGCAGCAGGATCCCGGGAGCGAGGCTGGTGATGCCGACGGCCGTCATGTAGTCCTCGCCCTGGACGAGGCCGCCCATCGGGGCCGCGCGCACCAGTTCGGTGCGGGCCAGGATGGTGGTCGGTCCGATGGGAATGGTGTCGGCCGGTGAGAGCCAGTACGTCCATACATCCCCCGCCTCGTGCCGGCCGGGCGGCGCGGGGCACCGCCAGAGCGTGGTGCTGCCGTCGGGGTGGAGGTCCTCGCTCCACCCGGCGCACCAGCCCACCCCCGCCTGCTCCACGGCGCCGAGCCGGGCGGCCATCGCGTGGTCCGGGAACAGGTCGTCGTCGTCGGCCCAGTTCACATACGGGGTGCGGACGAGGTTGAGGGCGAGGTTTCGGGCGCAGGCGGCCCCGACGGGCCGCGGCACTGTCAGGGTGCGTACGCGCGGATCGCTGGCCAGCGCTGCCGGCAGACGGTCGGGGCCGGCGCCGTCGAGGGCGAGGACGGCCTCCCAGGGCACGGTCTGCCGACAGAGACTGCGGTGCATGGCGGTCAGGAAGCCGAGGCGGTCCTCGCGCAGGCGGGTGGCGATGACGACCGTGATCAGGGGGGTGGGCAGGGTGAGGTCTCCGGTGTGCGGGGGCGGGTGGGTTAGCGGCGTGTGGCCGTGCGGGGCCGTGGCGAGGCCGCGGCCCGAGCGGTCCGCGGGGCCATGCGCGTGGAGGTGGCGAGCAGCGTGGGCGCGGGCCAGTGAGCCGGATGGTCGCTGAAGAGGGTGCAGGGGTCGGTGTCCCAGCCGATGACGGGACCGGCGTCGGCGTGGGGCACGCTGATCACTTCGATGCCCTCGGAGCGCAGGACATAGCCCCACTGCACGTCCTGGTCGGCGGCGGTCCGTTCCGTGACCGTCATACGGACCGGCGGGGAGCCGTCCGGGGTGATGAGGTGGTCGAGGGTGCGGCTGGGCCACTGCTCGCCGCCGGTCAGCGCCGTGACTACCTGTGGTGGCGCGTCGGCGAGGAGGTCGGTGCCCAGTTCGTCCCAGCCGACGTCCACGCCGTCGACGAGGTGCTGGGCCATGGCTTCGACGTCGCCTGCGAAGCGGTATTGGAAGGCGGCGAGGAGCAGGGGCAGCTTCGCGCTCGGCTGGCCGTCGAGCTGGACGTAAATGCCGTCATAGCCACCGGTGGTGGGGCGGACGATGAAGGAGCGGGTCGACAGAAGGAGCCTCCGGGGGTTGCGATCAGCGGCCCCGGGCCGCACCGGTGGGCGGTACGCCGGGCGGCGCGGGCGGGAGGCCAGGCCCAGTGCGGCCCGGGGACGGGCTGGGCGGGGGCGGTGTCGGGTCGTACTCGGCGCGCAGGATCGCCAGGTCCGCTTGATGGCCGAGGGCCAGTGCCGACAGGCTGTCGCTGGCCGCCCTCATCAGCATCTTGGGTGGTGAGCCCAGCTCCGCTCCGCGGTTCTGTCCCCGCCACCGGGCGGCAGCCACAAGGTACTCACTCACCGCTTCGAGCACGGGTGCGGCGGCATCCAGCAGGCGCTGGGTGACCGCACTAGCCTGCGCGGGAGTCTCGGCGGCGGCAAGTGCATGGAGATAGGGGGCGAGGTCGGGTGCCGGCAGCGGGTGCTCGGGCAGCGGGTGCTGGGCCAGGAACGGCTCGGCGTCCCGCCGGGCCCACCGCAGCAGGTCGTTGTCCGTGGCGATGCCGTAGCGGGCGGCGGCGATCTGGTCGCCGTCTCGGCCGACGTTGTCGTACAGCTCGAAGTCGGGATCTCGCAGGGCCGGCTCCTAGACGGAGAAGTCGGGGACGGTGGGCTTGGCGTCAGTGCGGCGGCAGCCGTAGCCCAGCAGGCTGGAGGGCTTCGGCGTGGCCGGGACGGCGGCGACGTCGGAGCAGGTGAAGGTGTAGGTGAAGGCAGGGGCCGGTGCGTTGAGCCAGGCGCGGTCGAGCTTGTCCGGCACGATCTGAAGCCCCGGGGCGGCCACGGCGTCGTGCTGGGTGTGCGTGTGGGAGAAGATCACGAGTGCACCGGTAGTCGTCTTCAGCGCGTACGCATCAGGGAACTCCGTATCGGCAGAGGAGAAGCGGGTGGTGCCGCGTGTGCCGAACTTGCGGGTCGTCTGGTCGTGGACCTTGGTCTGCCGCCGGGATGCCTCGGTCGGGGTGAAGACCTTCTTCCCCGTCTTCTCGCCTCCGGTGGCGAAGTTGTCCGCGATGGCCGTCCGCAGCACGCCGACCGGCGCGGCGAGCGAGGCGGAGTTGGCGTCCACCGCGGTGGCGTAGCCGTCCTTGTCGAGGATGATGTCCGGCAGCTGCTCGGGGTCGTCGAGGTCGACGGCCGCGACCATCTCCCAGCTCTTGGCCTTCGTGTTCTCGGCCAGGACCAGCACGCGGGCGTACTGCTTCTTGCTGCCGGAGCGGGTCACGGCGGCGAACCACCGCTGTTGCCCTGGCGTGATGCGCGGGATGTAGACATCCGTTGCGTCGAGGTCGTACGACCACGGCCGGTATGGCTCGCGGTCCGACTTCGGCAGGGCCTCCTCCTCCTTGAGGTCGGCGGACGACATCGCGTACAGCGGTCCGTCCTCGACGGTGTCGAGGAGCTTGGTGTCGCCGGTGGCGTTGGCCGTGTTGTTGATCTTTGAATAGTGGGCGATCTGGGCCAGAGCCTCCTGCTTCGCGAGCGCCGGCTCGGCGGCCGGTGTGGGCTGCGTGGTGTGGTGCGGGGTGGCCGCAGTGGCGTCGTGGGCGCCGCTGGAGGTGGAGCAGGCGGACACGGTCAGCGCGACGGCCGCGGCGGTGAGCAGGAGTGTGGTGCGGCGGACAGAAGTGTGCAGGGGAATGAGGAAACTCCGGGGGATCGTGATTCAGCGGGTGCGGGCTGGGGCGGCCGTCGGCGGTGACGGGGCTGGCCGTATCGATCGGGCGTCCGCGGCAGTGCGCAGCGACTTGGCGGCACGGGCGAGATGCGCGCGGCTTTCGGCGAGATGTGCCACGAGTTGCTGGTGCGCGGTGGCCACGGTCCGGTTGCCGGCGCGGCCGGAACTTCGATGGCTGATATCGGCGAGAACGCCGAGGCAGTGGACGGCGCCGCCCAGAGCGGCGAGTGCGGCTCCGGCGGGTTCAGCAGCACGTGCGAGGGCGAGGGTGGTGCGGCGTTGGGACGGCGTGACCTGGTGCGGATAACGAGCAGCGGCCCGGTGGCGGAAGGCACTCTCGCCGGCCAGGTAGCCCAGCAGCCGGGCCAGGTGCCGTATTTCATCGTCCAGGATCTCGCTGAGTCCGGGGCCCGGTTGGACCTGGTCGGGAAGCGGGAGCTGGTCGGCGACGGTGTTGATCCGGTCGGCCACGTCGTGCAGCAGCATCCGCTGGTCGGGATCGGACAACGACGGTGTACGCACAAGGAGGTCCGGTTCTACCGCCGGGCGGCCGGCTGCCTCGCGCCGGGCGGTGCGCCCAGGGCCGGCGCTGCCGTGCGGGGCGGAACGGCGGGGATGGGGGCGGCGTGCCGGAAGTTGACGCCGATGCCTTGGGCGGTGAGCTGCCGGACCGCGCTCTGAAGCAGCAGGGCGCGTGCTTCGGTGCTGTAGGAGGCGGGCAGGACGAACGCCGCCTCGTGCGGGCTGTACTGGAAGTAGCAGCCGTACAGCACGGTGCGGGCCAGGGCTGGCACGCTGGCGGACGGGGCGCCCACTACGCCGTCGGGGTACCAGATCAGCGTGAGCGACTCGGTGACTTCAGGCGCGGCGGGCCGGTGCGGTGGCTCCGGCTGGTGGAGGGCGTTGCGTCGGACTGCGTTCAGAGCTTCGGCGTAGCGGGGCAGGACACGGCGGGTGACCTGGGCGGCGGCACGGACCGGATGGTCGGGGACGGCGATGCCGTTCGGCTCGTCCACCCCGTGGAAGTGGTGCGGCCTGAACCCGTCGGGCCGTAGCGGCGCTACCAGGTACTGGCGGGGGTAGTGGGGGCGTGGTATCACGCAGAGCTGTTCGCCGGCTGGCCCGTTGAGGAAGGCGGTCGGCGGGTCCCAGTCGAGCAGGGCTGAGTGGGTCGGCCCGCAGTCCCAGACCTGGTCTGCGACATGCGGCTGGTCCTGGGGCCTCGGGAATCCGGTGTACCGGCGATGCCACTGCCCAGGGAGGTGCGTTGCGAGTGCGGTGGCGAAAGTGCTGGGAGTTTGTGAGGACAGGTGGCTACTCCTGGGGGCGGAAGGGGGCGGCCAGGCGGCAACGTCAGCGGCGGGACCCGGGCGTGTGCCGTGGGGTGGTGGGGACAGGTGAGGTGGTGGCGGTGGGTGCGGTTGCGCGTATCGGTTCTGCGCTTGCTGTCGGTGGCGCGTAGTGGGCGCGCAGGTTCTCCAGGTCGGCTTGGGCCACCTTGGCCAGGGCGGTTCGGATGCTCAGGGCCGCTTCGCGCAGCAGGCGCACCGACTGGGGCGTGTGCCGGTGTTCGGTGCCGGCCCAGAGGGCTACGGCGATGAAGTGGCCGGCGATGTGGTCGAGGACGGGTGCGGTGGCGGCGACCAGCTGGTGGGTGACGGCACTGACCTCGGCAGGTGTCTTGGCCGCGGGTAGTGCCTGGAGGTACGGCGACAGGTCCGGCAGGGGGCCGGGCTGGTCCGGTAGCGGGTGGTTGGCCAGGAAGGTCTCGGCGTCGCGGCGGGCCATGCGATAGAGATCGCCGGGTGGAGCGGGGCCGTCGGACTGTGTGGAGGGGCGTGGCGACAAGGAGTCTCCGGTGCGGTGGGGGAGGCCGGCCAGGGTTAGTGCATGCGGGCGTCGGTGTCGAACAACGCCAATTCGTCGCCGTGGAGCAGGTGTTGGACGATGAAAGATCTGCCGGCGACCTTCCACAGGCCCCGGCCGCGGTTGAGGTGGGCGATGGCGTCGACTTCGACGGAGGTCAGACCGAGCAGGGAGGCGGCGGCGTGGAGCTGGTCGGTTTCCTGCCGGTAGATGATGCGTGTGGAGCAGTCGGCGAGGAGGCCCTCGGCGAGAGCCCGGCCCTGTGATCCGGCGTCGCCGGCGGTGAGCAAGTCACTGAGCCTGTGGATGACCATGAGGTTGGCGATGCCGAGTCCGCGGGAGAGCTTCCACTGGGCCTGCATGCGCTGCAGCAGGCCGACGTGGCGCATCAGGCGCCATGCCTCGTCGTAGACGATCCAGCGCCGGCCACCGTGCGGGTCGGTCAGGGCGGACTCCATCCAGGCGGAGGCGCAGGTCATGGCGAGGACGAGGGCGGTGTCGTCGCCGGATCCGCCGAGCCGGGACAGGTCGATGGTCAGCATCGGCGCACGCGGATCGAAGCGGACGGTGGAGGGCGCGTCGAACATGCCGGCGAGATCGCCGTGGACGAGGCGGCGCATGGCGTGGGCGAGGTCGCGGGCGGCCTCGCCGAGGTGGCCGGACATCGTCCCGGCGGCCTCGTCGAGCTGGGCCGGGTTGTTGAGGGCGGAGGCGACGTCGCCGAGCAGCGGCGTGCGGCCCGTGCCGGCCGCACGGTTGACTGCGGCGTCGAGGGCAACGTCGAGCGCGGTGTGCTCCATGGGCAGCAGGTCCCGGCCCAGGACGGTCCGGGCCAAGGAACCGAGCAGGAGCAGGCGCCTTTTGCGGATCTCGCCCTCCCAGTCGGCCTCGGTGATGCTCTCCGGGCGCGGCGCCGCGTCCAGGGGATTGAGGCGTCCGGGCAGCCCGGGGCCGAGGGCGACGGAGGTGCCGCCCAAAGCCTGGGCGACCGGCGTCCACTCGCCCTTCGGATCGCAGGGGACGTACACGCGGTAGCCGAAGGCGATGGAACGCAGAGCGAACGACTTCGCGAGCGCACTCTTACCCTGGCCGATCACGCCGGCCAGCAGCACGTTCGGGTTGGTGAAGCCCTCTACCTTGCCGTACAGCGCGAACGGGTCGAACACGAAGGATGCTTCGGCGTGGACGTCGCGTCCGATGTAGATGCCCTCGGCGCCGAGCCCCCCTTCGGCGAGGAAGGGATAGGCGCCCGCCGCGATGGCGGTGGTCATGCGGTGGGCAGGCAGCTTCAGCCGGTTTCCTCGGGCGGACGCCCGTCCGGGGCGCCCGCCGGGCGGATAGACCGGCGCAGGCGCGGCGTGCTCGTCCGGTGCCGGGCCGGTGGCCGGATCGGTGGCTGTCTCGGCGCGTGCCTTCGCGGCGGCTTCGGCGAGCTGCCTGCGGGCGGCGCGCCGGGCGGCGCGGTCGGTGCCGTGCGGGGTGAACAGCGGGCTGGCGGAGGCACGGCGGGCGCGGCGGGCGGGCCGGTGGTTCATCGGGGGCCCTCGATTCGGCGGATGGTGCTCAGCGCACGCACGCGGTGGTGTGCGGTGCGCGATGCAGGTCGGTGGGAGTGGTCTTACGGCGGACGACGTGCCCGGCGGCGAGATGGCGCTGACAGATGGTCAGGAAGGGAGGCCCTTCGGGAAGCTGCCCGGACTGGCACTCGGTGGAGTCCGCGGACGTGGCCGGCAGAAGGTGGAAGGCCGCGTGGATGTCGGTGGTGGCCTGCCACAGCCGGGTGCGCGCAGCAGCAAGGTGTCGGCCAGCTGCGGGATGCGGGGGCCGTGCCGCCTCGGCCAGCTGGTCGAGGAGCCGGTGCAGTTCTGTGAGGTGGGCGTGGAGGGTGTCGAGGTGCCCCCGGTCCGGGAGGCTCGCGGGCAAGGAGCCGCTGACGACACGCCTGTGATGGCGGATGCCTGCGGTGGCGGCCCGCAGGTAGGGGTGGGAGTCGGTCTCGCTGGTGCGGGGCTTGGGCAATGGGGGTCCTTGCCGCCGTGGAGGCGGGAGCGGTGGCGCTTAGAGGGTGGTGCGGGCAAGGGGGAGTGCCGCGACGGCGAAGGCGTCGGGCTGCTGGTACCAGAGCCTGCGCAGGTCGACGCCGGCGGTGACGGCGGCGGTCTCGATCTGTGCGCAGGCGGCGTCGAGGGCGGCGTCGGTGTCGGCGGTGACGGTGATCAGGCCGGTCAGGGCGACGTCGGCGTGCCCGGCGATCAGCTGGCGCTCGCGGTTTTTGACGTCGGCGTACTCGATGGAGTCCTCCTCGCTGTCGACCTGCCCGCGACGGGCGCGTTCGGAGGCGTCAGCGATGATCGCGGCCTTCTTGCGCTGGACGTCGCGCAGCGCGGACTCGAGCCGCTGTGGGACGTAGGTGAGGGAGAGGGTGCGGCGCACGCCGGCGGTGAACATCAGGCCGTGCAGGAAGCCTGCGCCCATCTCGGTGCGCGGCCAGTTCTCCACCCAGTAGGTGGCGTGGCGGGCGGAGTCGGTGGCGATGCGGTCGTACTCCTCGACCTGGACGACAGGGCCGGCGGCGGCAGGGTCGGCTTCCGCGCGGCCGGTCGGTGACCACTGCTGGAGCGCGGCGAGTGCCTTGGGGTCGTAGGCGGTGCGCACGACGGCGGCGATCTCCCGCGCGGACAGCCACCCAGTGATCATCAGCCCGGCGTTCCGGGCCGCCTGGGCGATGGAGGCGGTGGTCTGTTCCATGACGGTGAATGCACCGGGCAGTCCGCCGCCGGCCTGGGAGATGAGGCGCTTGGCGGCCTTGAGGTCGAGGGAGATCGCCAAGTAGGTCTCGTGCGGGGCGGCGGCCGGTCCGGCGGAGGCGACCAGGTCTGCGTACACCTGTCCGGCGACCGGTGCTTCGGCCCTGCCGTGCTGGGCCCAGTGCCGGGCCAGGGTGTCACCGGAGTCGGGGACCGTGCGTTCCAGGACCTGCACTGTGGCGACGTGCCCGGTGCGGGCGGTGCCCGCCAGCGCGCGCCCCCAGCCGTTGACGTTGTGGTTCTGCGTGGCCGGGTCGAGCAGGGCGAAGGCACGGCTGCTGACGCGGGCGACGGCGGTGAGGGTCTGCTGGTGCGGGTCGTGGACGGCGGCGGCGCCGTTGGCGGAGTCGCCGGGGGTGACGACCTTGAGGGAGGCCGCCGTGCCGGGCAGATGAAGGATGCCGTCCTGGCGGGGCCGGGTGACGGGCCGGGCCAGCCACAGGGTCTGTCCGCTGTGGCGGCGCCAGGCGAAGCGCGCGACGATCGGCGCCCAGTCGATCAGCGAGCGGCCCTGCCGGCGGACAGCGACCAGGACGCCCACCGCCGCCCACAGCGGAGTCAGGGTGATGGCGCCCAGCAGCCCGGTGGTCAGGACCGTGACCAGGAGCAGAGCCAGCGCGGCAGAGACGAGGACGAGCTGATGGAGGGTGAGGCCGAGCAGGATGCCTCGGCGGCTGCGGTGGGGGAACTTGACGGTGGCCGGGGAGACTGCGAGGTCGGACAAGGAGGCTGCTCCTGGAGCGAGGGCCCGGGGGCGGGAAGGACCGTGAGCCCTCCCGCCCCCAGGGATCGGGCATCGGGCAGGAGATCAGAGACCGGCCGGTGGCGGCGGTGAGGCCGGACCGTTCGCCGCGGAGGTCGTGTCGGCGGTCCGGGTGCCCGCGGCGGGCGGGGCGCCCTGTGGCGGCGGGGACGTGGCCGACGGCGCGGACTGCCACCCGCCGCTCTGGCTGGCGGCTGCAGCACCTTGGCCGAATCCGCTCGCACTGGGGGAGCCTGTGCTGGTGGGGCTGCCGCCCATCTGGCCGCTGGTGTCGTCGGCGACGTGGGTCGGCGGCGGCTGGACGGCCTGCTCCAGACCGGACTTGGCGGAACTGTCCGACGGGCCACCGGAGGCGCCGCCTTGGGCAGATTCCTGTCCCGTGCCGGACGAGGGGGAGGCGATGTCGCCGGGGAACCCGTCCTGGCCCGGCACGGTGTCCGGGCCCTGCGGAGCTGCTGCGGCTCCGGCCGCGGCACCGCCGGTTCCAGCGGTGGCCGCCATAGCCGCGGCCTTCCGGCCCGCGCGCTCGGCGTGCTGCCTGGCCAGCTGAGCGCCCGCTCCGCCGGCACGGTGCAACGTTTCTCCGTCGGATCCCTCGGCCGCCCAGTGCACGAACTTGAACGTCGCGTAGGGGCACAGCAGCACCAGGATCATGACGACGATGCCGGCGAGAACATCGGCCAGGGCGGCAAGGCCATCCTTGGCGTCGGTCTTGCCCATGGCGGCGACGCCGAGGACGAAAACGATCGTCATCAGCAGCTTGGAGACGACGAGGGTCGCGGTCGCCTCGATCCAGCCCTTGCGCCAGCGGCGGGCAACTTCCCAGCCGCCGCCGGCTCCGGCGAACACGGCGAGGGTGACCATGACCAGGATGCCGACCTTGCGGACCATCATCACGCACCAGTACAGGAAGGCGCCGATGGCGGCTCCGATGCCGGCGAAGACGGCGACGAGCCAGCCGAGCCCGGCAAGTCCTGGCAGTGATGCCACCTTGACCATGCGGCGGACCGCAGAGGCTATGTCCGTGTGCGCGGCCTGGAAGAGGCCGGCGGACAGGGCGTCGGTGACTTCGATCGCGACGGTGGTCAGGGCGATCGCGGCGAACGCGAAGATCACGCCGGAGGCTGTGCCGGTGAACGCCTGGGTCAGGGCCTGGCCGTCGCGGCGGATCGCGGCACGAACCAGCTGCGCGCAGAAGGTGGCCACGAGCATGACCAGGCCGATGGGCAGGATCATCTCGTAGTTGTCGCGGAACCACCCCGCGTTCAGGTCGACGCGGGTGGTGGCGTCGACGGCCTTGGACGCCAGGTCGGCTGCGGACGCGGCGAGCTCGCCGGCGCTTTTCGCCATCCAGTCGCCGATGTACTTGCCCGGGTCGGAGGCGAAGTCGATGGCCTCGCCGACCGCGCAGACCTTGTCCGCGACGGGGAGATCACAAAACCCCATGAGGACTCCTTTCGGTCAGGGCGCGACGCGCGGGGCGATGGCGACGAGCGAGCAGTCGGCGGAGGGGCGGCACTGCACAGCGAGGGTGATCGAGCGGTCCTCCGCACCCCCGCCGCCCTTGGTCCAGGTGATCGTCTGCCTGCCGGTGACGGTGACCGCGTAGATGTACGCCTTGGTGATCGCGGCCGGGTCCTCGGACAGGGCCTGTTTGAAGGCGGCCGGGTAGTGCCCTTCGCTGATGGTCGCGGTGGCGTGCTGCTTCTGGTCCGCCATCCGAGACCACAGCACCGGGTCCGGTATCTGCGCCGAGACCGACGCCCAGTCGCCGTACTCACTCTCCTTCGTCATCCACGCCTCCACGCCGGCCAGCTGCTGGCCCTGGCTGGTGGTGCGGGTGTCGTAGGACCAGAGCATCTTCGCGGCAGCCTTGGCGAACTCCACCGGATCGGAGATCCTCGGCGGCCCGGCCACCGGGCCACTGGCGGAGGAGGGCTGGGCCGTCGGGGAGGCGGAGCCGTGCTCGGGCGGTGGGACGGGCGGGGCAGCCTGGGGGCGGTTGCCGCGGCCGGAGAAGATGGCCGCCGCGGCAGCCAGGGCGAGAAGGCAGGCCAGGCCGACCCCAATGGCGACGATGCGGCGATTCGGGGCCCAGCCGAGGCCGTATCCGGGGAGACGTTTGAGCATCAGTGGACCTGCGACCCCAGACCGGAGAAGAAGGCCACGATGCCGTTCGCGGCGCCGAGCCCGAGGGCAGCGCCAGCGGAGACGGTGGCGCCCTTCTTGCCGTTGGCCTCGGCCTGGTGGCCACCGGTGTGGTGGCCCCACGCCCAGACCGCGAGGCTGACGGCCAGGGCGCCTACGACCGTGATGATCGCGAACATGTTGATGCTGTTGACGACGTTCTTCAGGACGGTCAGGCCCGGAAGGCCGCCGCCTTTGGGAGAGATGCCGGGATCGTAGGCAAGCTGGACGGTACGGGCAGCGAGGGGTGACACGGGTATGAAGGGCTCCTTGCGTGGACAGGCCCGAAGGCCCTGGCGGGAGTTCAGAAAGAGGGGGGTGCCGAGCGGCGGGAGAGAGGCCGGCGTCAGATGACGCGGCGGGCGGCGAGGACGGCCCAGTCCTTGAGCGGCGTGATCCGTACCGGCTTGCCGGTCCGGGGGGCTTCGATGACCAAGCCCTCGCCGATGTACATGCCGACATGCTCGGGCCGGGCCGCGGTGCCACGGCTGAAGAGCAGGTCACCGGGCTTGAGGGCCTTCGGTGAGACGGCCTTGCCCTCGCCGACCTGGGTGTAGGTGGTGCGGGTGAGGGTGATGCCAGCGTGGGCGTACGCCTGCTGCATCAAGGAGCTGCAGTCGCAGCGGGCCATGGCGTCCGGGCCGTGGGGGTTGGTGCAGGATCCGCCCCACTGGTACATCGTGCCGAGCTGCTGCATCGCCCAGACGATCGCCTTGCGGGCTCGCGGGTCGGTGCCCTTGGGGATCTTGTAGCCCTTCGGGACGGCGCCCTCGGGGATGGGCCCGTAGGACGTGCCGTCGGCGGTGTCGCAGCCGGTCGCGGGGGCGGGCTTGTCGTCGGTCTTGCCGGCGTCCTTCTCCCCGGAGTCGGGGAAGGTGGCGGCAATCGCCTTCTGCAGCGTGGTCGCCAGCGGTTCCCACTGTGCGTAGGCGTCCGGATAACCGGAGCGCTGCACTGCTTGGGCGGCCTGGGTGACGGTCATCTGCTGCCAGCCGTGGACCTTCAGCAACGCCTTGTCGAACTGCTCGGACGCGTAGACGGGATCGTGGATCTGCGCGGCGGTGCCCCAGCCCTGGCTGGGCCGCTGCTGGAACAGGCCGAGAGAGTCACGGTCGCCGCCGCCGAGATTGCGCAGCCGGCTCTCCTGCATCGCGGTGGCCAGCGCCACGATCTGACCGCGCTCGGGAACGCCGAGGCTGATGCCGGTGGCGACGATGGTCTGCGCGTTCGGGATCTGCTCGCCGGGCAGGTCCAGGTCCTTGATGTGCGCCTTGGACGGATCCGCACCGTCGAGGATCTTGGTGACCTGATCAGCGATCTTGCTGGTGTCCACGTCGGAGAGGCAGTCGAGCGATGAGGTGGTGCTCTGGGCGGCTTCGCTGGAGGTGGCCATCATCACGGCGCCGCCGCCGAGAAGGAGAGGGGAGAGGAAGACGACGCCGATGCCGGCGGCGAGCCCCTTCAACCTGTGGTGCCCACGCGCACATCACCGGTTTCGGGCAGGGGCGGATAACGAGACGTCATGCAGGGGTCCTTCGGGTGCGGTGTCCGGCACGCCGCGCGAGCGCAGGGAACGCGGGAAAGGGAGCGCAGCAGACCGGGGTGGGCGGAATGAGGAGTGGCCGGCCACAGGCGAGTAGCCGCTCACCGAGCGTGGCCGACAGGTGAGCTAGGTGTGCGGGGGCAGCGTGAACCTCCACGAGCCAGAGGGGGAGTGGGCCAGCGGCGGTGTGCGCCGGGCGGTCCAAAAACAGTAGGCCCAGATCGGCCGTTGACCAAAAAGTCGGCGTGAGGTGCCGGTATCCGGCCCCTCAGCAGCGCACTTCTTGGTCATCGGCCGAATCACGTCTACAGTTTTTGAACTCCCCCTCGCCCTCCCCAGACCATGGTCATGGGCCTGCTCATGCCCGTTTTCCGGCCAATGGGGCTTGCCGACGCGACGGGCATTCCACGCACGCACTCCCACCCGAATCGGGGTTCCTCTTTGCCTTTTTCCCTGCATCAGGGCGACGCGCTGAGCGTCCTGTCCAAGCTCCCGGACGACTGCGTCGACGCCGTCATCACTGACCCGCCGTACAACTCCGGTGGGCGCACGGCGAAGGAGCGCACCAGCCGCTCCGCCAAGCAGAAGTACACATCCGCCGACGCCAAGCACAGCCTGGCCGACTTCACCGGCGAGAACATGGACCAGCGCTCTTACGGGTTCTGGCTGACGCAGATCATGACGGAGGCACACCGCCTCACCAAGGCCGGCGGTGCGGCGCTCCTGTTCACCGACTGGCGCCAGCTGCCCATCACGACGGACGCGATCCAGGCGGCCGGCTGGCTGTGGCGCGGCGTCCTGGCCTGGCACAAGCCCCAGGCCAGGCCCCAGAAGGGACGCTTCACCCAGAACTGCGAGTTCATCGTGTGGGCGTCGAAGGGCGCCATCGACGGCTCCCGCAACCCGGTCTACCTGCCGGGCATGTACTCCGCTTCACAGCCGTCGGGGTCCCAGCGGCAGCACATCACGCAAAAGCCCGTCGAGGTCATGCGCGAGTTGGTCAAGATCTGTGCGCCCGGCGGCACAGTCCTCGATTTCTGCGCCGGCTCCGGATCCACCGGCGTGGCCGCCCTGCTCGAAGGCCGGGACTTCATCGGTGTGGAGAAGACCGAACACTACGCGTCCATCGCCGCCGACCGGCTGACGGAAACGATCCGTCAGTCCCTCGGCCAGGACGACGTGGTCCTCACCGCCTGACTCCACCGCCCCGCCACATGCGAATCACCGACCGCCGTATTCGGCCGGTGCACTGCCGGATTGTTCCTGTCCCCATTTCCGCGGCACTCAGGAGGTTGCTTCTCTCATGTCCGAATCCATCGACCCCCCGGCTGACGGAGAACTGGAGCCGGTGCGCATCCCGGACACGCAGCTGGAGGGGATCGAAGCCAGTGTCCGTCGGCTGATGGAACAAACCGCAGAGCAGGCCCGGCAGTTGGATCACCTCGCCTCCGCTCCGCCCGCAGCTTCGCCGTTTGCGGCGTTCGGCATGCCGGGGTTCGGTGGATCTCCGGCACAGGCTGCGCCGGAGCCTCGGCCCATCCTGGAGCTGGAGGGCGAGGCGTACGAGGACGAACTCGACGCCCTGTCGGACTGGGTCGACGACTTCCTCCTGCCGATCTACGGGGCGGAGGTCACCACGGCGGCGCCCTGGTGCCTGCAATGGCAGGAGCACAGCGACGTCGTCGCCTGGCTGCATGCCCTGTGGCTGGCCTACCAGCAGCACAAGGACCCCGAGGCGGGCCTGGCCGGCATGTTTGTCTGGCACCGCGACTTCCTCACCCACGCCATGGCCGCGATCCGCGCACCTGGCGGCCCCCTGTCCGCCTGCATGACCTCCCCGGACCGTCCCGCGCACCGTCTCCTTCCCGGACCGCCCCCCTCGGCCCGCGCGGAGAAGGAGTCCGCCGAGGCGGAGGCGTCCGGGCCTGGTGAGTACGGGCTGACGTCATGAGCGAAGGGCAGCAGCCGGCTTTCGGCCTGAGCTTCGACCCCCGAGCCTTGAACGACCTGCTCCAGGCGCCATCCGACATCCGCGATCTCACCCTCGCCTATCTGCAGGAAGTGGTGAACGCCGAGCGCTTCGGGCTCCGCCTGACTGGTGACCTGGAGGGCTACCGCAAGCTGTTCGTGGACGCTCGCAAGGACTGGCGGGTCGTCTACGGCATCCGTCCGGCGCCCGAGTCATCGGCGCACCGGCGGGAGATCCACGTGGTCGCCGTACGGCCGCGGGCGGGCAACGACGTCTACGACGAGGTCGGCCGCCGCCTGGGAATGACCCGTCGGCCGCTCAGCGCCCGCACGCACGCGGCACGCGCCCGTTCCCCGCAGCTGGCCACCCGCGGTCCCGTACCCAGGTCGGCACCGCTGCCGTCCGCCACGCCGGGCCTGCCCCGCCCCGCGCAGAGCCCCTCCCCGCTTCACACTCGCTGACCACAAGGAACTGCCTATGCCCCCTGATCCGGCGCCCACGGCTGCCCGCCGGGCTGTGTCCCCGCTCGACCCTCGCATCGAGGCAGCCACCGGCCACGACGTCGACACCCTGTGGGCCCACCGCGACTGCGGCATCCTCGACGAGCCACACACCGAGCTGGTCGACCGGCATCGGGAACTGGCCCAGGCCGAGACCGGCGTCACGTTCTACCGCACCCTCCTGCACCGGCTGTCCTCCGGGGAGTTCCCCGTCGATGCCGCTTTGTTCGAGCGGATCGACCGCACCGTGGACCAGTTGGAGGAGGCCGCCGCATCCCGCGACGCCGCCATGCGGCGGGTGCTCGACGCGTTGGAGCCGATCGAAGCCGCCTCGCGATCAGCACCAAGTGGCGAGGCGCAGATCACCGCGGCTGATCAAGCGGCGCTGCTGGCCATCGCCGGCGGCGCCAAGCTCTACGAGCATCTCCTGACCGGCCGGCTGTCGGTGACCACCGCCTCAGGCACCCGCGTGCCCTACGCCGAGCTTCAGCGGCTCCAGTCCGCCGGTCTCGTCGCCCTCGACACCAGCCATCCCGTCCATGCCGGCCAGCTGGTCAGTCTGACCGACGCCGGCCGTGCCGCGCTGACCGCCAACCGCCGTACTACGCAGACGTCGTTGCCGACGGCGCGACCGGGAGCGTGGCCATCCGCTCCGGCACCGAGACGCTGACGTGAAAGACCGCATGCCCACCCACGAACCATCCCCACCCGCCGACAGGGACCTGTCCCATTCTCTGAACTTCCGGGTGGACGACCTTGACGCCGACGATCAGATCAGCGCGGCATTCTTCCGTCTCGTCAGCGTTCACGAGGACATGCTCGTCTCCCTCGCCGAGCACCACAGCGCCGATGGCGCCCGCAGCTTCTACGTCCTGTACGACGGCTCGGCCACCTGGGACCACCCGGGTGTGCCGCAGTACGTAGCTCTCCACCTGCAACGAGACCTGGAGAGAAGCACGTTCAGTTTCGAGCGGGCCACGTTGCCTTTGCCTTCGATGGCGCAGTCCTGGCTCATCCGCCGCGGCTGTCCGCCCGAGTTCCTCACGCTCGATGCCGAACGGGGCACAGCGCCGGCCGACGAGGCGACGCGGGCCTTGGAGCAACGGCTCATGAGGGACGGGGACCACTACGCGCTCGGCTGGTCCCACACCCAGGACGACCCGGACGACTGGGTCACGCTCGCGGTGTTGCGGGCCCTGGACGAGCGCGCCCGCTCCCCATTCCGTGTCGTAGTCGAGGAAGTCGACATCGAGGCGGGAACGCACACACTGCGCGAGGGCGGCTTCGATTCGGTCGAAGAAGCCTTGCAATGGTGCGATGACCGCCTCGGTGGCCTAAGTAAGGCTCTGCCGCTGGTCCGCCCGGTGCCATCACTTTCCCGCCCTGCTCCTGCGCCGAAAACGGCGTCCTCCCGGCCCTCTGGCCGCTCACGCTGAAGCCCCGTTTTCCCGTCGGCGCGGCGAAACATAGCCGATGATCGCCGGTTGGCCAAACCGGCGATTCTCCGGACTCTTATACGGCCGCCGGGAGCACCCCGGGTTCGGCACTCCCCAGCATTCCTTTCCCTCGTATGGAGGTTCTTTCCGCATGCGCGCAACCCGCATTGCCGTATCCGCTGCGATTCTCGGCGCCCTCGCCCTGCCGATCGCGTCGGCGACCACCGCCACGGCCGCCCCGAGCAGCGCCCTGACCTCCCAGTCCTGCAACGACCCCGGTCCGTGGGTCATCGGCACGAAGGCCGTGACCATCCGCTCCAAAGCGTCGGCCAAGTCCACCGCCGTGGGCATCCTGTACCGCGGGCACAAGTTCACCGTCCACAAGACCAGCGGCAACTGGCGCTACATCACGGACCGAACGACGGGTGTGAAGGGCTGGGTGTCCGCCACCTACGTCTACCGCGACGTCCGCATGTGCCTCGACTAAGCCGCGCACGCCAGTAACTCGACTGTACAGCGGCGCTTTTGAGCGTTCGATTTCCCTCCCACTTCTGCCAGTTAGAGGATCCCGGTGTCTACCAAGAGGAGTCTCCCGTGTCTGACGCTCCACTCGATGCGATAGACGATGTCGTGGGCGTGCTCACTGAACAGATCGAAATCCGTTTCGGGATGAGCATGAATCAGTTGAAGGCCGCCGTCGCCGCTGCGCCGACCGCCAACTCGCAGGCCACCGACGTGGTCAAGTGGCACGGCCTTCTCCTCGAATCGCAGGAAGCGCTGGAGCGTGCGGAGGACACCCTCGTGGCCGCGCTGGACGGCCAGCCCAGTGAGGTCGACGACCCGACGATGGAGTTGGCCCATCGCGTCAACGCTGCCGTCACCGCCCGCGACGGGCGGGCCATGGTCGTGCGGTGGCTAATCGACCCGGACGCCAGGGGCAAGCAGGACCTGGCCGCCCGGCGGCTGACCCGCTTGCGCGGGCGTCAGGGACCGGCCGTCCCCACCAGCCCCCCGCCGAGGCCGGCGACCACCCAGCAGCAGGGAAGGAGCCTTGCGCGGTGAGCGCCCAGCTCAAGCCCAGCTCCGCGGACGACCGGCTGCACCAGGTCTTCGGCGTCCCGGTCGACGACCTGTACACCGCAGCGGTTCGTTCCGACGCTTCCCCGGCGCTGTCCCGGGCCCTGGAGCTTCGCTCCTTCCTGGCTCTGGCCGAGGCGCAGGTCGCCCGGGTCCGAGACCGCGTACACGAGGCGATGGCCGCGGACCGTGACATGGACGAGCTTTTCGCCGAGGACCTGCGGATGGACGCGCAGTGGCTGGAGGCGGCGCTCGACGCCCGTGACGGCTACCGGGCCGCGCTGGACGACCTGCTGCGCACCATGCCCCCACCCGGGCAGCGCGCCCGGGCTGTCCGCACCGTACAGCCGACCCTCGCCACCGTCTTGCCATCGGCCGCCCGGGCGCCCAAGGGTGCCGGGGCGGCCCGGGGCCGCCGACTGTGAAGGCTTCCGCTTGACCCACCCGACGTCCGCCGAGATCGCCGGACGGATCGAGGACCTCTTCGGCGCCCCGCTCGCCGCCCTCACCTCCCATGCTCAGGACCAGCCGCCCGGCATGCTCTCCGCCCTCCTCGGCCTGCACGACACGCTCGCCTTCGCCGAGCGCAGCATCGCCTTTCACCGCGAGCGCCTCGCTCAGCTCATGCACCCCGAGCGGCACATCACCACCCACGAGGTGCCGCACGTATTCGACTGCGCCCGCCGGCTGGCCGAAGCGGTCGCCGTACGAGACGCCCAGGCCGCAACGGCGTCGGCTGGGCTGCGGAGCCTCGTGCGCGTCGAGCCCGAGCCGTCCCTGGCCTCGCCCCCCACCGCAGTGGCCGCGGCCCCCTCCGCTGCGGCCACGAGCGCCGTTCCGAGCCGCTGACCCCGTCACTCACACAGGAGTTCCCCCTTGGCCCTGACCGGTCTGCCTCCCGACACCGATACGGACATAGCCCGGGTCACCGAGGCACTCGCCATGATCACTCCACGCTGGAACGTGCGGATCCTGCTCGCCCTGAACGGGCAGCCGCTGCGCTACAGCGAACTCGCGGCCAAGGTGTCCTGGCTGCGCGACGGCCAGCTGCACCCCAAGGTGCGGCAGTTGTGCGAGGCCGGTCTCGTCCAGCGAAACGAGCACACCCCGCGGCACGTCACCTATGGGCATACCGACCGTGCCACCGCGCTGCTGCCCGTCCTGCCGCTGATCGTCACCTGGGCCGAGCAGTACCTCGAACAACCGGACCAGCCGCTGACCGCGATCGAACAGATCGAGGACAGCCTCACGCTCCTGACCCGGCGGCACGCCGCCGCGATCCTGTGGGCGCTCAAGGTCCGTGGACAAGCCAGCGGCCGGGCTCTGGCCCAGACGGTCATTCCCGGCGATTGGACCAACATCTACCCGCCGCTGCGGCAGCTCGTCGACGACGGTCTCATCACAACCGATGGGATCGGCCAGCCCTACCGCCTGTCCGCCGCTGGCGACGGTCTCGGGCCCGTCCTGGGCGCCCTGTCGGCATGGTCCGCCGGCCAGCCCCTCACCCAGGCCAGCCAGCACCCGGTCTGGGGGCAGACCAGCGCCGCACCGCAACAGCGGATGTGGCTCAGCAGCCAAGCGCGGACTGCCACTCCGGCGACCCCGCCCGCACCAACCAAGACCGATCGGACACCGCCGCCGGCCTGGCAACGCAACGCCCTGTTCTCCCACGCCACCCCGCCCCGCCCGCTGGCGGCATTCCCCACTGGAGCACCGCGCCGATGACCACTCTCACCCCAGCCGCCATCCGGCACGCCTGCACGGTGCTGTCCGCGCCCGGCCTGATCCGCCTTGTCACCGAGATCGACGACAACGGCCCCATCCCACCGCGCAGCCTGACCCGCACTCTCCCTGACCTGCCAGTCCCTCAGCTGCGGCATTCCGTCGAACAGGCCCGCGCTTTCGGGCTGATCCACAACCGGCCTGGTGCCGGCCTCAGCCTGACACCGTCCGGATCCGGCCTGGCCGACGTCTACGACGCGATGGCCCGCTGGGCGCGCCACCACGGCCTTCCGGCTCCGGTCTGTGACTTCACCAGCCGCGTCCAGCACACCCTCTCGCTCTACGCCGTGCCTACCGCTGTCACTTCGCAGGAGGCGCGGGAAGGCGCTCCGGTTATCGAGACCGGTGAGAAGAATGTCCGCCGGCGCGACCTTCTTACCCAGTGGCTGCACGAGAACCCGCAGCTCGTTCAGGGCCCCGAGCCCGTGCTCGCCGCGTGAGGGCTGGCAGAACCCGGCACGCCTGCCACCCTTCCTTGTTCCGCAGCGTCTACCTGCCCCGCTCGGCTGACGGCGCCGCGTTCGCGATGACCACCTACGGCATCCCGCTCATCGTGGTCGCGACGACAAGGTCGGCAACCCTGACGGGCGTCGCGTTCGCGCTGGAGTGGCTGCCGCGCCTGGTGGCGTTCACGGTGGCCGGCTCCCTCGTCGACCGCCACGGCGTCCCCCGCATCTTCCGTACCGCGTGTGTCGGCAGAACTCTTGCCGTCCTGCTGGCCGCGCTCCTGCTGGCGGCGCCTGACGTCGGGGTGCCAGCGGCGGTCACCGTGATGGCGCTCGCCCCGGTCAGCGGCTTCCTCACGGAGTGCAGTTACATCGCTGTGGAAACGGCTGGCGGCGAGGCGAGCCGGACAGCCGGATCGCGGGCGCACCGGGTGCAGTCTGTCCTGCTGGGGATCGACCAGACCGCCATGCTGGCCGGCCCTCTCGTTTCCGGCTTGCTGCTGAAGTACGGCGGGTCGGCGCTCATGCTCAGCACGCTCGCCGCCCTCTCACTGCTCGCCGCCGCGCTGCTTCCGCGCCGGCCGACCGCGCCGAGCCGTTCCCCCGCGAGCAGGAGTGGTGTGCGGGCAGGCTGGGGCACTCTGCGTGCCCTTCCTGCCCTGGCCTGGCTGGTGGGCGGCCTGCTCGTCTCCAATACGGCCATCGCCCTGTTGCAGGCGGCGATGCCGGTGATCGTGGTCACCGAGCTGGGCCGCTCCAGCGCCGACGCTGGACTCATCTGGTCCGCCGCCGCTGTCACCTCCCTGCTCGCCATCGCACTCGCGCGCCGGGCGATCGACCGGTGGGGGCTGTGGCCGGTGGGCGCCACCGCAGCCGCCGTTGCCGCGGCAGCCACCCTCGCGGTCGCCAAGGCCGACACCTACCCCGAATACGTCCTGCTGATCGCCGTGCTGATGGCCGGCGAAGGCGGCCTCACCGTCGTCCTGCGCACCCTGCGCTCCCACCTCATCCCGCCCGAGGTCTTCGGCAGCACCCTGAGCCTGACCATCCTGCTGCTCCTGGTGCCCTTTCCCGCCGCCGGACTGCTCGTCGCGGTCATCCCGCCCGCCCAGATCGGGCACGCCGTCACCGTCACCGCCCTCATGCAGGCCCTCGGCCTGTTCACCGCCTTCGCCCGGCTGCGCACCCTGCGCACCACGCCCGCCTGAACCCCACCCCGAAAGGAACCGCTGCCCGCATGCCCTCCACCGTGCAGGACGGACTGCCCGGCCTCGACTTCCCGTACCGGGACGCACCCACGATCACCGAACAGTTCCGCGCCTTCGACGCCCAGTACCCCTGGATCTACCGGTCTTTGGAACGGCTCGTTGAGGAACGTCTTGCCGCCGGAGCCAAGCGAGTCGGGATGAAGGCGCTGTTCGAGGCCCTGCGCTGGCGCCAGCCAGCAGGGGTCAAGGGCCTGAACAACAACTACACCGCCCTCTATGCGCGCAGGCTGCTCGCCGCCCACCCGGAGTGGGCGTCCGTGATCGAGGTCCGCCGCCGACGCAGCCCGTAAAGCCGCCCTCGGCCCCTTCATCCCCCGTTGATCTCTGAGGAGTTCGTACTTGTCCCACCGTCCTGTCGTCCTGGTCGTCGCCGCCGCCGACATGGAAGCCGAGGCGTACCGCGGCTACTGCCTCCAGTCCGTGGCCGCCGCCTACGACGTCGTCCTGATCACCGGTGAGGAGCCTTCGTGGGAGGTGCCCTATCTCCGTGACTGCGTGGTGGTGCCCGACCCGGCCGACCCGGTACAGCTGTCGGCCGCCGGGCAGGCGCTGGCCGACCGCTACGACCTGGCAGGCGTGTTCACCTGGACCGAGTGGTACCTCGTCCCCGTCGCCCGCCTCGCGCGCCGGCTCGGCCTGCCCACCAACGCCCCCGAGGTCATGCAGGCGTGCCGCAACAAGGCCGTCTCGCGCAGCCTGTTCGCCCAGCACGGGGTCCCGTCGGCCGCCTCGGTGACGGTACGCACCGAGGCCGAGGCCGAGGCGGCGGCCGAGCGGATCGGCTACCCGGTCGTGCTGAAGCCAGCCGCGCACGCGGCCAGCATCGGTGTGATCCGCGCCGACACCCCCGGACAGCTCACGGCCGCGTACGCGTTCGCCAAGAAGGCCGCCGGTCTTGGGCAGGAGAGCACGAGCGTGCTGGTCGAGGAGTATCTCGACGGGCCGGAGGTGTCGGTGGAGTGCGTCACCTACCGGGGCAAGACCACCGTGGTTGCGGTGACCCGCAAGACGGTCAGCGAACCGCCGTACTTCGAGGAGCTGGCCCACGTGGTGGACGCCGCCGATCCGCTGCTCGACGTGGTCGCCCCCGCAGCATGCGCCGCGATCCGCGCTCTGGGGATCACCGACGGTGTCAGCCATGTCGAGATGCGCCTGATCGACGGCCAGCCGAGGCTGGTCGAGGTCAACGGCCGGATCGCCGGCGACATGATCGGCCACCTCGTGCACCTGGCGACCGGCATCGACCTGCCGCGCGCCGCCGCCGACATCGCCTGCGGCCGGGCACCCGATCTCACCCCCAACCGCTCCATGGCCGCCGCGATCCAGCTCATCTACCCGGACGTCTCCGGCACCCTGCGCCGCGTCTACTTCGACGGCATCTGCCCGCGCTGGCTGGAACGCGTCCACATCCAGCACCAGGCCGGAGACCCACTCCTCCTCCCGGCCGACGGCGGCACCATGTTCACCGCCCGCATCGGCTACCTGATCACCACCGCCCCCACCGCCGACCTCGCACGAGCACGCGCCGAACAGGCCGCCCGCCGCCTCCACATCGACATCGCGCCCCTCGCGGGCGATGCGTCTGGCACCGGAGGTCGCGCCGCGTGAGCCGTCCCACCACCGCTGCCCGCCGCAGCCGGATGCTGCTGACCGGCTACTTCCTCGGCCTGGGCGTGGTGATGGCTATCTGGGGCGCCCGGATGCCCGCCGTCCAGCACGCCGCCCACCTCAGCACCGGGCAGCTGTCCTGGGTCCTGCTCACCGCCGCCGTCGGCATGGTCGCCGGCCTGCGAACCGGTGGCCGCCTCGCCCGGCCAAAGCGGCTTCCCGTGCTTCTGATGGGCGGAGCTGTCGGCCTCGCCGGGGCTCTCGCCGTGCTGGGCCAGTGCCGCACCCTGGCCTCGCTGCTCGCGGCGGCGCTCGCCTTCGGCATCGCACACGGCGTCCTGGACGTCGCCGTGAACTCCGCGGCGGTGCGCTGCCAGAACGCCTACGGCCGGCCCATCATGTCCTCCCTGCACGCCGCCTACTCCCTCGGCGGGCTCGGCGCTGCCGCCCTGGCCGCCGCCACCGCCGCGACCAGCCACCACACCCTGTTCCTGGTCACCGGCCTGACGCTGACCGCTGCTGTGCTCGCTGCCGGACCAAGAACCCTCGCCCTGCACGGCACTGATCAACCTCTGACGTCCAACAACGCCGGCTCAGGCGCTGCCCAGGCGACACTGGCGCCCACGAGGCTGTGGCTGCTGGGTGCACTGGCGGCCGCAAGTCTGCTGGGGGAGGGGGCGGCAGCCGATTGGGCCGCCGTGCACGCTCATTCCCTGGGCGCCACCACGGCCGTCGCAGCGAGCGCGTTCGCCCTCTACAGCGCGGCCATGGCCCTGGGACGGCTGAGCGGCGACCGGCTCACCGCCGTCTTCGGCGCCCCCACCGTGGTCCGTGCAGGCGTACTGCTCGCCGCCACCGGCCTGACGATCGGTGTCCTGGCCGACAGCGTGCCCGCGGGACTGGCCGGCTGGACGGTCTTCGGACTCGGCCTGTCCGGCACGGTCCCCTCCCTGATCACCGCCGCCGGGACCGGTGGACCGAAGGCCGTGGCCACGGTCTCCGTCACCGGCTACCTCGGCCTGCTGACCGGCCCCGCACTCATCGGCGCCCTCGCCAGCACCACCACCTTGCCCGCGGCCCTGCTGTTGCCCGCCCTCCTCGCAGCCGCCATCGCCTTCCTCGCCCACCGTGCCCTGGAGAACACCACCTCTTGACCCGCCACACCGGCCTCGTCGCCGTGATCCTCGACTACAACGGCGTCATCGGCCTGCAGCCCACCCGCAGCCAGTGGCTCCGCCTCGCTCGCACCGCGTCCTGGCCCGACGACGACCTCACCGGATTCCAGCGCGCCTTCTGGAGTGCCCGCGAACCCTACGACGCCGGCCAGCTCAGCGACATGGCGTACTGGGGACGCGTCCTCGGCTCCCACCCCGGCCCCCGGCTCCTGCGCGAACTCCTCACCGCGGACACCGACATGTGGACCGGAACGGATGAGCACGTCCTGGCCATCCTTCGCCGCGTCCGCCGGAGGGGACTGGCGATGGTGCTCCTGTCCAACGCACCCCGCCACCTCAGTGACGTGCTCGACACCCACGACTGGCAACAGCTGATGACCCAGGCCCTGTACTCGGCCCGGCTGGAGGCGTGCAAGCCCGACCCGGCCGCCTACCACCACGCCCTCGCGGCCACCGGCGCCCGCAACCCGGAGCGCGTGTTGTTCGTAGACGACCGCGCCGACAACTGCCAGGCCGCTCGCAGCCTAGGGCTGACCGCGCTGCACTACACCGGCCGGCCCGCCGACCTTGAAGCGGCACTGCTCCCCACGGCGTGAACCGCCCCCACCTCACCGTCCCAGGATCCTGTGCTACCTCACGACGACACCATCGACGGGGACGTCTACGTCTCCCCGCGCTACCTTGCCCGCGCCACCGCGATCGGCAATCCCGGCCTCGACCCGCTGCGCAACCTCGGCTGGGAACTCCGCCACGACGATCTGGGCAACGCCTACCTGACCGCGCCCGACAGCAAGGTCCGCCTCGGCTACCTCCCCGAGGGCGTGGACGACGGCCTGTGGCGCATCAACGCCTACAAAGACCCCTTCGGCCCGCCCGTCTGGGGCGTGTGCTTCAACGACTCCTGCCCGACGGAGTTCGTCACCGCCTTCACCACCACGCTCGCGGAGGCGTATCAGCAGGGGCCGGACAGCTACCTGGCCAGACCCCTCTCCAGGAGCAAGGACAATGACCCCTTCCTCGCGGTCGCACCACTGATCAACCGGGGCTGGCTCATAGACCGGCCCCGCTGGGGCGTCTTCGCCGTCCAGTCACCCGACAAGCTGGCCGGGCTTGAATACACCACCGGCGACCTCGACCCGGAAACCGAACTGACTACCCGGGAGGCACGCTGGCAGCTGTGGGCCGGCACCTCTATCGACCGGCCTTACTGGTACGCCACCGCCAGCACCGACACCCCCGTCGCCCTGCTCAAGGCCGTCACCGAGTGCATCTCCGACCCGGCGCCGCTGCCCCGCTGGCGCGAGGTCACCTACAGCTACGTCAAGAGCAAGGCCCAGGTCACCTCCATCGTCCCGCCGAGCCCGCCGGCTCCGACCCCGCTCGACGTCCAGCGTGCCATCGCCCGCCGCCCGACCGCCCGGCCCGCTGCCAGCGTCCCGCGCTGGAGCACCACCAGCCGCCCCGTGCTGGCCGGGCCACGCCGCTGACGTCACCGGGAGACCCACATGGCCATGCACGCCCGCGAGTTCTTCGCCCAACTCGACTTGCCCTTCGCTGACAGCGCCGTTGTCGGCGACACCTACTACGCCACCCCCGTGTCCGGGGGCCCGCTGCGGCTGCGGATCGACTTCAGTCCCACCCAGTGGGCCAACGAGTACGTCGGCCTCCGCCTTGCCACCCTCCACCAGGACCGCGGGCAACTCGACGTCACCGTCCTGCGGTTCGCCGATCACAAGACCTTCGATCACCGCGACTCCACGCGCGGCGTTCAGCCGCACAACTCGGGCTACGGCACATTCAAGGAGTTCAAGGACCGCCCCGACTGGGTGCCATGGGAAGGTGCCCACACCAACGGCCTGCGCGATGCGATCGAGCAGTACAGCGCCGTGTGGTTCCCCGGCACCTGGCCCGCACCCGCCACCAGCCGAGCTGCGGGCCGAACGGCGCAGCCGGTCCCGTCGCCGTCGGCTCAACGCAGCGCCGCGCGCGCCCGCTGACCATGACAGTCCCACAGACAGGATCCCTTTCTGTTGCCCGACCCCTTCGAAGACCTCGACCGTGATCAGACGGTGCGCGTTCTGCCCCGCCACCTGGTAGGTCCCGGCTCAGTCGACGTCCGTGCCATCTGGCCCTTCCCCTTCGACGACGACTGGTCCCTGCACCAGCCTTCAAAGGAGGAAGGGGCGGTCGCGTGCAGCCCGTGCCTTCGGCTCCGTACTGGCTACGTCCCCGACCCCGACAGGCGGGGCCACATGCAGTGGATCACCGCCGCACACCGCGACCCTTTCGGCCCGGTCACCTGGCAGATCACCTTGACGCCACCACGCCGGTCGAGCTGCTCGGCGACGTGCACAGCGAACTACTCGACCTGTACCTCGAAGACCGACACAGCGACAAAGATCATCTGTTCCATTCCCAGACGTCAGCTCAGCACGCGTACATCCCGCTGCTCGCCCACGGCTGGAGGCACACGATCAAGACCGAGGGCACCCAGACCTTCCTCGCCCCAGACGCCCTGGGCGGGATGCAGCACCGGTACGAGCGGACACTCGGTTCCGGCCTCGCGCCGTCCTGGCGGATCTGGGGCGGCCAGCCGGCCAACCCCGACTGGCGCGTGCAGTTCTCACCAACAACCCCCGTCGCGCTGGTCGCCGCGTTCACCGCTTCCCTGCTTTCCACCGAACCGGTAGAGCGCACCGTGAAGGACATCCCTTTCTTCACGCGCCACTACGTCTCCATAGCGACCACAACGGCCAAGCAGAACAAGCCGTTTCCCCCGGTCGCTACGTCGCCTCCAAGACCGGCCATGAGCCGAACCCGCTAACGCCAGTACCCGCCACCAAGGAGCCTCCTCTTCGTGCACCCCCGTACCGTCCGCTCCACTGCCATCGCCGCCGCGGTGGTCGGCACCCTTACCTGGGCACCGGCAGCGACCGCACAGCCCTCCCAGCCGACGCCCTCCAGCACCACCCTCACCGAGACTCCGGCACCCGATGCCGGAAGTGTCACGCTCACCACGAAGGACCCGGCCGGAGACGTTGTCCAAGGCGCCTCATATCTGCTTCTCGACGCCACCGGCCAGGAGGCCGGGCACGGCACAACCGACGCACAGGGAACGCTGACCTTCCCGGGCCTCGCCCCGGGCGTCTACCGGCTGAAGGAGACCGCCGCCGGCAGCCCCCTCTACGACGTCGTCGCCGACCAGGACGTGATCGTCACACCCGGCGGCACCACTCGCCTGGCCATCGTCGCCCCGTTCAAGCCCGGCCACGTCCTGCTCCAGGCCAAGGACGACAAGACCGGCAAGCTCCTGCCCGGCGCCACCGTGAACATCGGCAGCGGCGATACGACCCTGCTCACCCTCACCACCGGGCCCAAGGGAACGGTCACCGGTGACGTGCCGGTGAGCACCCGGAAGGCCGAGTTCTGGATCAAGGAGACCGAGGCTCCCGCCGGATACGACCTCGACACGCGCACCAAGCCCTTCACCGCAGGCCCAGGCGACCCGGTCACCGTAACCGTCACCAACTCGAAGCGCTCGTCCTCGCCGAATCCCACACCGACCAAGAAGCCCACCCACATCCCCTCCACACCAGGGGACAAGCCGACCAGCGGAACCTCCGGCGGATCTGGGCCCAGCCCGGCCACCTCTGGCACACCCGACACCGCCCCTTCGGCCGCCCCGGTGCAGGACGCGACCGATGATGCATCGCCCACGGCCCCGGTCGGCTCCCTGGCCCACACCGGCGCCGACGCCAGCCCGTACCTCCTGGGCGGCGCTGGACTCCTTCTCCTCGGCGGCACCACCACCGTCATTGCCGCTCGGCGGCGAGCCAGGACCGACAGTGAGGACACCCCTGGCGCCAACTGACCCAATCTGAGCACAGCGCCCAATTGCCCCCGGATCCTCGCGGACCGGGGGCTCTCGGCTGTTCAGCCCATCTGTGGGCGGCGGCCTTCACCCAGGCATCTCGGAACACCGGAGACCGACACGTTACCGACCCTGTCGATAACTCCGGGCCGGGTCAGGCTCGCCGAACGAGTGCCGGCGGCGCTAGGAGGTCCGGCTGTCGTCGCCATTCGCGTCTCGCGATGTTGAGCGGAGAGCGCGTTTTACGTCGCGCCAAGCTGACAGGAGGTCCGGGAGCTGACGCAGAAGAGACGCGGCGAGAGTGATCAAGAGGCCCAGGAAGCCGAAAAGTTCCAGGGCGCCACTGGTGACGACGTGTGCCAGCCGCAGAGCATGGGTCTGGCCTCTGACCAGGGCAAACGGCCCTCAAAGGGGTTATTATTCTGTTTTTGGGCATGCCGAAGAGATTAAAACGCAGCCTCCGCAGGCTCCTTAGTGGCTGGGTGGAGCCCGTGAGCTGCGCTTATCGAATTCGGCGGCAGCCATGGGTGTATTCCAGCAAATGGCGGCGGGAAATTCATAAATTCCAGCAAACTGGCCAGCAAGTTGACTGAAAGTGTGCGGCGCTGGCGGGAAGCCTGCTCTTGACGCGAGGCAGCAGGAAGCTAAGAGAGGCGGCGGCCCTGTCGACCCCTGCTGTCACGTATGAGCGACGGATCGCACGCACGGCTCGCGGTCCCGGCCGTGGTGGCGTAGATCGGGTGCATGGTGCTGCAACCGCCGGTTGAACCGATGCTGGCGCAGGCCCGTGACCAGCTGCCACCGCCCAGCGCGCTTCCCGGCGAGCCGGTATTCCAGCCGAAATGGGATGGCTTCAGAGCCCTCGTGTTCACCCCCTGCCCAGCCCCCGGACCCGTGCTCATCCAGTCCCGGCGCGGGGCGCTGATCCAGGCCCGGTTCCCCGACCTATAGTGCACGCCGCCGCCCGGCTGCCCGACGGGCTGGTCCTCGACGGCGAACTGTTGGTGTGGGCCGGTGAGCATCTGTCGTTCGAGGCCCTGCAACGGCGCGCGGCGTCACAGCGGCGGACCGCCGCCCGGCTTGCTGAGCAGATGACGGCCCACTTCGTTGTGTTCGATGCCCTCCAGATCGACGGTCATGAGCTGTTGCGGACGCCGTACCGCGAACGCCGGGCGCGATTGGAGACGGTGTTCGCTGAACACCACCTTGTCGACCCTTGGACGCTTTGCCCGGAGACCGGCGATGTGGCTGTGGCCCAGGAATGGCTGATGTCCTGGACGGAGGTGCCCGGCCTTGAGGGACTAATCATCCGGGAAGCCAGCAGCACTACCTACCCGGGGCCCGCGCACTCATCAAGATCCGCAGACGGGACACCACCGAGGGCATCGTCGGCGCGATCACCGGCACGCTGCGCCGCCCGCGGAGCCTTGTGCTGGGCCGATACGTTCGAGACGGGATCCTGCGGGCCGTCGCCCGCAGCACAGAGCTGCAGCCCGGCCAAGTCCGGCATCTCGCCGATCATCTCATCGCGGCCAAGAGGGGGCACCCGTGGGAGGGCGTCCGGTTCACCACGACATGGGGTTCCCGTACCCCGCTGGACGTCGTCCTGGTCGAGCCTGAGTTGGTCGCCGAGATATACGTGGACACCGCCCAGGATCGAGGGGTCTGGAGGCATCCCGCGCGGTACGTACGACTTCGCGAGGACATGACGCCTGGGGACTTTGCCGCTTTTGGGCATGGAGCTGTGCCGACCGCTGGGTGACGGCCGCGGATAAGCCTGAGCCATCCTCGGCAGCCTCGACGGCTTGACAGGCCCGGCAGGCGAGCTGGGCGTTGGGCCCGTAGAGTCGCGTCAACCCTGGCAGCGCGCACAGTAGCCGACCTGATTGGGAGCACAGTCCAGCAGAACGGCGGCGGCGGTCCGGTCTGTTGAAGGGGCGATGCGCTGTGCCATCTCGTCCATGTGTCCGAATGTACGTCCGGCGACCTTGGAGGGGCAGCTCGCTCGTCGACCGGGAAGCTCAAGCCAGGTCTATGCCCAGCTCGGTGTCAGGGCGGCAGAACTGGCACGGCTCGATGTTCCTGTCGGCGAGGGCAGCCCGCGCCTCATCTGGCCTGATCCGGTGCGGCGTGCCTTCGATCATCGAGCAGTCGGCGAGGTGGATGAAGGTGGGTTCGGACCCATGCGGCGTCCGCTTCTGCTGGACCACGTAGCCCGTCTTCGCCGACGGCTGGGCGAAGCCTGTGAGCCGGCCGCCTTCCTTCACGTTGCCCCTGGGTCGTTCCGGCTGGGCCATCTTGACCTTGTCTCGCTGGAGGCGCAGGAAAATGGCGATGGTCTCGGTATTGGCGAGCTGCCCGTCCAAGTACGCCAGGATCTCCCGGAGCCGGGGTGGGTCAGGAGGTAGTTCGGACATTGCGTGCACCGTGCAGCGCTGCCCATGCCGCCGACCATCGACCCTGCCAGTGCGGGTGGAACAGCACCTCCGAAGACAGGTGGATCAGTTGTCTCCGGACCGCGGTGTGCGGTTGTGTCGCGAGCCGCCCGTAGGTGGCCCACCACTCCTCTTGTGCGCGAGCGAGGTCGCCGGGAATTGCACTCATGGCCAGATTCAAGCATCTGTTCGATTTTATGTGCCACGTGGTCTTGGCAGGGCCCGAGTATGCGGGTCCCATCGTCAACGCGGCTCCAAGCGCTTCCCGGGACTGCCCCACGGCACGACCAGCGCGGCGACGAAGGGAAGGCCGGCCAGGAGAAAGAAGAGCGGTCCGTAGCCGCCCAGGGGTGTGGCGAGGGCGGCGCCTGCGAACGGCGCAAGGGCTGCGGCGGTGGTGGCTGGTGCTGCGAGGAGTCCGGAGAGTCGGCCGTAGTGCGTGGCGCCCCATCGGTCGGTGATGGCGGTGGCCTGGAGCAGGGTGAGGTTGCCGCGGATCATGCCGGCCACGATCGACACGGCGATGAGCAGGGCGTACGGGCCGGGGGTGGCGGCGAAGGCGGCGGTGGTGCTGCCGCCGAGGGTGAAGAGGATCGTGGTGCGGGCCGTTGCGGTGGTGCGGCGGGCGAGGGCTGCGTACAGGGTGCGGCCGAGGGTCTGTCCGGCGCCGCCGATGCCGAGGGCCCAGGCTGCCTGGCTGGTGGTGTACCCGCGTTCCAGCAGGAGTGGGACGAGGGCGACGACGACGGCGTACATCGCGAAGCCCGACAGGGTGAACGCGGCGGCGAGCAGCAGGAAGGGTCGGCTGCGACCGATCTCGGCTGCGCCTGCGGCCTCGTGGGCGGGGCTGGTTGGGGCGTCGGGCCAGGGTGCGCGCAGTGCCAGGGCGTGGGCGGGGATGGTGACGGCGGCAAGGATGCAGGCGAGCACAAGGTAGGTGTGGCGCCAGGACAGGTGCTCGGCCAGCAGAGCTGTCAGGGGTGCGAAGACGGTGGACGCGAGGCCGCCCGCGAGGGTGACGATCGTCAGGGCCCTCACATGGTCGGGGGCCCACCAGCGGGTGAGGGCGGCGAACGCGGGCTGGTAGAAGGTGGATGCCATCGCAAGCCCGGCCAACATCCAACCGGAGAAGAACAGCAGCAGGTTGGGGGATGCGGCCACGGTCAGCAGGCTGACGACGCCGAGCACGGAACCGGCGGTCATGACAGCGCGCGGGCCATGGCGGTCGAGGATGCGGCCGACGCGGATCCCGGCGAGGGCGGAGACGACGAGACCGAGCGAGAACGCCGCGGTGGTCGCCCCGGCAGGCCACCCCGTCGCGGCGGTGATCTGCGGATTGAGGACGGGGAAGGCGTAGTAGACGATGCCCCAGCTCACGATCTGCGTGGCGCAGAGGGCGGGCAGGGCGGCGCGGGGCCGCGACCGGTCCCCCGTTCCGGTCGCGGCCCCGCCGCCTCGGGTACTGAGGTCGGTCACGAGCCGCAGCAGCCGCCCGCCGGGGCCTGCTCGGCAGCCGCCCCGACCGTGGCGGGGGCACCGAGCTGGATGAGCTGCGGTGCGGACGCGCAGCAGCCGCCGCCGTCGCCCTGAGCGGCGTCGGGCGCGTCGAACAGGCCGGCTCCGCCGCACACTCCGGTCTCGGGCAGAGTGAGTTCCACGCGGTCGGCCGCGTCGAGGTCACCGGCGATCGCGGCGGCGACGGAGCGGACCTGCTCGTAGCCGGTCATGGCGAGGAAGGTCGGGGCGCGGCCGTAGGACTTCATGCCGACCAGGTACACGCCCTGTTCGGGGTGGGAGAGCTCGCGGTGACCGTGCGGGTAGACGGTGCCGCAGGAGTGCTGGTTGGGGTCGATCAGCGGAGCCAGTGCGACGGGTGCCTGGAGGCGCTCGTCGAGCCCGAGGCGGAGTTCGTCGAGGAAGGACAGGTCGGGGCGGAAGCCGGTCAGCACGATCACTTCGTCGACCGGGTCCAGGCGGCGGCCGTCCTCGCCGACCAGGACGAGGCGGCCGTCGTCCGCCCGCTCGATCGCCTCGGTGCGAAAGCCCGTGACCGCGTCCGCGTGTCCCTCGTCGACGGCGGCCTTCGCCGCCAGGCCCAGGGCGCCGCGCGCCGGGAGCTGGTCGGCTTCCCCGCCGCCGAAAGTGGAGCCCGAGATGCCCCGGCGCAGGATCCACACCCCCTTCGTCCCCGTACCCTCGTCGGACTTGGCGAGGTCGGCGAGGTAGGCGAGAGCGGTGAACGCCGAGGCGCCCGAGCCGATCACGGCCGTGCGCTTACCCGCGTACCGGGTACGGACGGCTGGGTCCTTCAGGTCCGGGACTCGGTAGGTGATCCGGTCCACAGCGGCCTTCTCACCGAGCGCGGGCAGTCCGCTGCCGCCGGCCGGGGACGGCGTGGCCCAGGTGCCGGAGGCGTCGATAACGGCGCGGGCGAAGACGCGCTCCTCACGGCCGTCGGTGTGGGCGACTTGCACGACGAACGGCTGCTGTTCGCGGTCGGCGTCCACGATCCGGTCCCGGCCGGTGCGTGAGACACCGGTGACGGTGGCGCCGGTGCGGACACGGTCGCCGAGGACGTCGGCGAGCGGCTGCAGGTAGAGGTCGGCCCAGTCGCCGCCGGAGGGATACGTGGCCGGGTCGGGCCGTGTCCAGCCGGTGGGGGCCAGGAGCTTCTCGGCGGCCGGGTCGACGACTTCGCCCCAGGTGGAGAACAGCCGCACGTGTGACCACTCGCGCACCGCGGCGCCAGCGGTAGGCCCGGCCTCCAGGACCAAGGGCTCGATGCCCTGGTCGACCAGGTGGGCGGCGGCGGCCAGACCGGCGGGGCCGGCCCCGATCACGACGACGGGGAACTCGGTGGTGGCGGGCGCGTTCACGGCGACTCCTTGCGTGTTTCGACATCTGTCGATGGCTTGCGCGGCCCAGCATGACACCTGTATTGATGAGCGTCAACATAGACACTCATCGAACCCAGGGGGATTCGCCGATGGAGCACATTGACGTCGCCGTGATCGGCGGCGGCCAGTCCGGCCTCGCCACCGCCCATGCGCTGCTGCGGCGCGGGCTGCGGCCGGTGGTGCTGGAGGCGTCCGACCGTGCGGCCGGGTCGTGGCCGCACTACTACGACAGCCTGACGCTGTTCTCGCCCGCCCGGTACAGCTCCCTGCCCGGGATGCCGTTCCTCGGCGCCGACCGCGACCGCTACCCGCACCGCGACGAGGTCGTCGCCTACCTCACCGCCTACGCCGACCTCCTGGACGCCGAAATCCGCACCAGCTGCCGCGTCACCGCGGTCCGCCGCACCGGCGACGGCTTCACAGTGGAGGTGAAGGACGGCGGCCGATTGTCCGCGCGGGCCGTCGTGGCGGCATCCGGGACGTTCGGTCACCCGCACCGGCCGGCGCTGCCGGGCCTGGAGGAGTTCACCGGCCAGGTGCTGCACGCCGCCGACTACCGCAGCCCGGCCCCGTTCACCGGCCGCCGGGTGGTCGTGGTCGGGGCCGGGAACTCCGCGGTGCAGATCGCCGCCGAACTCGCCAAGACCGCACGCGTCACGCTCGCCACCCGCGCCCCGGTGAAGTTCGCAGCCCAGCGCATCCTCGGCCGCGACCTGCACTTCTGGACGGCCCGCACCGGTCTGGATACTGCGCCCCTCGGCCGGTTCCTTGCGCGCCCGCCGGCGCAGCCGGTCCTCGACGACGGCCGCTATCGGGCCGCCCTGGCCGCCGGACAGCCCGACCGGCAGCCGTTGTTCACCAGTGCCAACGGCACCAAGCTCGTCTGGCCGGACGGGCAGCGGGAGGAGGTCGACGCGATCGTGCTCGCCACCGGCTACCGCCCCCACCTGCCCTACCTCGCCCGCCTCGACGGCGCTCTCGACGCCGAAGGGAACCCACGGCACCGCGAGGGCCTCGCCACCGGCGTGCGGGGGCTGGCGTTCGTCGGGCTGGAATGGCAGCGCAGCCTGTCGTCGAACTCGCTGCGCGGCGTCGGTCGGGACGCGGAGCGCATCGCCCGACGCCTGGCCGCCCATCTCTCGCGCCGGTGACGGACCTACCCCCACTGGTTCGACATGTGTGAACATAGACGCATGTCGAATGCCAAGGTGCTGCCGCTGCTCGAACCCGACGGTCAGGGCGTGGCGCCGTGCTGCCCCCCGCTGACCGAGCGCCCGATGACCGCCGAGGAGGCCGAGACGGCCGCGCGGATGTTCAAGGCGCTGGGCGACCCGGTCCGTCTGCGGCTGTTCTCCGCCGTGGCTTCGCACGAAGGCGGGGAAGCGTGCGTGTGCGACATCTCCGACGTCGGCGTCTCCCAGCCCACCGTCTCCCACCACCTGAAGAAGCTGAAGGAGGCCGGGCTGCTCACCTCCGAGCGGCGCGGCACCTGGGTTTACTACCGGGTTGAGCCCTCGGTGCTCGCCGCGATGGGCAAGCTGCTGACGCTGCCGGCCGCGGCCTGACGATCGAACAGACACAGGGGGAACCGTGGTGAGTGGGGCGTTGAGCGCGGTGGTGGTGCCGCTGGCGGCGGAGCACGCCGAGCAAGTGCTGGCGATCTACCAGGCGGGCATCGATGAGGGCAACGCCACGTTCGAGACCGCCGCCCCGAGCTGGGAGGCGTTCGACGCCGCGAAGCTGCCCGGGCACCGCTTCGCCGCACTCGACGCGGACGGGGTGGTGCTGGGCTGGGTTGCCGCGAGCAAGGTCTCCGACCGCTGCGCGTACGAGGGCGTGGTGGAGCACTCCGTCTACGTCGACCCGGCCGCCCGTGGCCGCGGCATCGCCTCCGCCCTGCTCAAGGCGCTGATCGACTCCACCGAACGCGCGGGGATCTGGACGATCCAGTCCGGGATCTTTCCCGAGAACACCGCCAGCCTCGCCGTCCACCAGCGTGCCGGCTTCCGTGTCATCGGCACACGGGAGCGGATCGGGCGCCACCACGGCGTCTGGCGCGACGTCGTCCTCGTCGAGCGCCGCAGCCCAGCGATCGGCTGAACGCAGGCCGCTCGGTGCGCATTCGGTGGCAGCGCGGATGCCGGTGCTCGGAGGTCTGGACGAATCCTGACCAGGCACGCGGTGCCTTCGCCCGAAGGGGACGTTGTGCCGTAGCGGGCGGGGGCGGCTGTCAGCGAAGATGCCCGGCATGACCACTGACCAGAGCCTTGTTCCGCTGCGCGCGACGCATTCAGTACCTGCGGTGTTCGGTGCCGGAGGAGCCATCGGGGTGCTGGGCGGGATGATCGGGCTGGGCGGGGCGGAGTTCCGTCTGCCCCTGCTGATTGGCCTTTTCGGGTTCGCGGCGCTCTCGGCCGTCATTCTGAACAAGGCGATGAGCCTGGTCGTGGTCCTGGTTGCGCTGCCCGCTCGCCTGGCCGGGGTCCCTGCCGCCGAGGTGGCCGCACGCTGGCCGGTGGCGGTCAACCTGCTGGCCGGCAGTCTGATCGGTGCCTGGGCCGGAGCGAGCTGGGCGGTGCGCATGCGCAGCTCCACCCTCTACAAGGTGCTGGCGGCGCTGATGGTGCTCATGGCAGCCGCCCTGGTGGCCACCCACATCACTTCCCTGGGCACTCTCTCCCTGCCGCTGTGGGCACAGGTGCCAGTAGGCGTCGTCGCCGGGTTCGGCATCGGTGTGGTCGCCGCGATCATGGGTGTCGCCGGGGGCGAGCTGCTGATCCCGACGATCGTGCTGCTGTTCGGCCAGGACATCAAGACCGCCGGAAGCCTCTCCCTGCTGGTCTCCCTGCCGACCATGCTGGTCGCGTTCGCCCGCTACAGCCGCGACGGCAGCTTCGCCGTCCTCGGCGCCAACCTCCGCTTCACCCTGGTCATGGTCGCGGGGTCCACTGCTGGCGCGGTGCTGGGCGGACTACTCCTGGGCGTGTTCCCGGACCTGGGGCTCATCCCCCTGCTGGCCGTGATCCTGCTCGTCTCCGCCATCAAGCTCGCCCGTCACCGCTGACAGAGCGATCTGCGCTGCTGCGTCTCCGGCGGGGCCGCCGACACCGAGCGTGGCTGAGGCCAGCAGGGTCCAGTCGCCGTAGAACAAGCAGGTTCAGCAGAGGTTCGCCGAGGGCGGCACGCCACCAGGGGGCGGCGGTGGACTCAGGCGTCCTCGATGATCGAGCATACGGTGGCCGGCTCGCCGCACGGCCGGTCGTCGGCGCCCCGACGGGTCTCCGCGAGGGTTTGGCGCAGGGCGAGGAGGTCGGTGATGGTCGCGTCGATCTCGGTGATGCGCGCGTCGAGCAGGTTGCGGACAGCGTCGCACGGCGGGGTTCCGCCGCGGCGGATGTGCAGGACCTCGCCGACGTCGTCCAGGCGCAGGCCCAGTGCGCGGGCCCGGCGGATGAACGTCAGCAGCTCGACGTCGTCTTCGCTGTAGAGCCGGTAGCCGGCCTGGCTGCGCTCCGCCTCGGGTAGCAGGCCCTTGGCTTCGTAGACCCGGACGGCCTTGCGTGTGAGCCCGGCGGCCTTGGCTGCCTGCCCGATCGTCATCCCTTGCATCGCCATGTGTGCCTCCTCCCGTCCAGTGTTGACCTTGCCCCCGGGGCCAGGTTCTAGCGTCGCTCGCGACGGAAGAGAAACGCGAAACTAGGAGGTGAGCGCGATGCCGTTCCGTGAGGGCGAGGTGTATCGCTGCCCCGATGAGAACTGCGGGTGCGAGCTGACGGTGACCAAGGGCGCCCCGGCCACCTGCGGCGGCGAGCAGAACCCGACGTGCTGCTGCGGCCAGACCATGGTCAAGGTCGCGTAGCCGAAAGTCCCTGGCCCGCCCGGCACCGGCCGGGCGGGCCAGGGACGGCTGTGCCGCCTGCTACCACCACGCTCACACGAGCCCGGCGATCTCGCGGGCCGCATCCCGAGCCGGGCGGCCGACGCCGATGAGGGTCGCGGAGGCCGGACCGGTCCAGTCGCCGTACCCGAGCAGGTGCAGCCGCGGCTCGCCCAGAGCCCGGGTTCCGGCGGTGGGGATGTGCCCGCGCGCACCGCGCAAGTTCAGCGGGGCGAGGTGGGCCAGGACCGGACGGAAGCCGGTGGCCCAGATGACGGCGTCTGCCTCGGTGTGGCTGCCGTCGGCGCACCGGACACCGGTAGCGGTGAGCCGGTCGAACATCGGCTTCGCGGTCAGGAGCCCGGCGTCGCGGGCCGCGCGGACGGGCGGGACGGCGACGATGTCGCCGAGCGAGGCGACCCCGCCGGTGTCGCTGCGGCCGGCGTCGAGGGCGCGGCGGCGGGCGGTGGCGACATCGAACAGGTCGCGGCCGTCGATGTCGTCCGGCAGGAAGCGTGGCGGGCGCCGGGTCACCCACATGACATCGATGTTGCCGTCCAGGGCGAGGTCGGCGGCGATCTGGGCGCCGGAATTCCCGCCGCCCACCACGATCACGTGCTGCCCGGCGAAGTCGGCCGGGGAGCGGTAGTGCACCGTGTGCAGCTGCCGCCCGGTGAAGACGGATCGGCCCCGGATAGCGGGGACGAAGGGCCGCGACCAGCTGCCGGTGGCGCTGATGACCGCCCTGGCCCGCCAGGTGCCGGTTTCCGCTTCGACCAGGAGCCGGCCTGCGTCGCGGCGTACTGCGTCCACGCGGGTGCCGTGCTGGACGGGCAGGTCGTAGCGCTTCTCGTAGTCGGTGAGGTAGTCCACCACGTGCCGGGCGTCCGGGTAGGTCTCGCCGGGCTGGGCGGGCATGAGCCGTCCGGGCAGTGAGGAGTGCTCGGCTGGGGAGAACAGGTGCAGGGAGTCCCACATGTGCTGCCAGGACCCGCCCGGAGCCGTGTCGGCGTCCAGGATCACGAAGTCGAGGCCCTGGCGGCGTAGGTGGTAGCCGGCGGCGAGTCCTGCCTGGCCGCCGCCGACCACCACCACATCCGTGTGCTGTGTCACGGCGCGGTCGTCACCGCATCGGCGGCGAACTTCCTGCGCCAGGCGAGCGCGACGTAGACCAGGCCGATGAGCACCGGGACTTCGATGAGCGGGCCGACGACGCCGGACAGGGCCTGGCCGGAGGTGACGCCGAAGGTGGCGATGGCGACCGCGATGGCCAGCTCGAAGTTGTTGCCCGCAGCCGTGAACGCCAGCGTCGCGGTGCGGTCGTAGGCCAGGCCGAGGCCCTTGCCGAGCAGGAAGGTGCCGAAGAACATGACCGCGAAGTACGCCAGCAGCGGCAGCGCGATCCGGGCGACGTCCAGCGGCTGGGAGGTGATCGTCTTCCCCTGGAGGGCGAAGAGGATGACGATCGTGAACAGCAGCCCATACAGGGCCCACGGGCCGATCTTCGGCAGGAACTGCGCCTCGTAGTTCTCGCGGCCCAGCTTCTGCTCGCCGATGCGGCGGGTGAGGAAGCCGGCCAGCAGGGGGATGCCGAGGAAGATGATGACGTTCAGCGCGATGTGCCAGACGGACACGTCCAGGCCCTGGCCGTCGCCGAGGTTCATCCAGCGCGGCAGCAGGTCGAGGTAGAGCCAGCCCAGCAGGCCGAACGCGATCACCTGGAACACCGAGTTCAGCGCGACCAGGACGGCTGCGGCCTCACGGTCACCGCACGCGAGGTCGTTCCAGATGATGACCATGGCGATACAGCGGGCCAAGCCGACGATAATCAGGCCGGTGCGGTACTCGGGCAGGTCCGGCAGGAAGATCCACGCCAGCGCGAACATCACCGCAGGGCCGACGACCCAGTTGATGACCAGCGAGGAAACCATCAGCTTCTTGTCGCCGGTCACGCGGTCGAGCCGGTCGTAGCGGACCTTGGCCAGGACCGGGTACATCATGACCAGCAGACCGAGCGCGATCGGCAGGGAGATCCCACCGATCTCGATCTTCGCGAGCGCATCGTTCATGCCCGGGACGACCCGGCCCAGGCCCAGGCCGACGGCCATGGCGAGCAGGATCCACACCGCGAGGTAGCGGTCGAGTGTGGAGAGCTTCTTGACGATCGAGTCGTCCCCGGCCGCGTCGGCGCTCTGGGCGAGGGCGGTGGTGGGCTCGGTGGAGGTCACGGGCAGGCCCTCTTGTTCTCGGCGGCGGTGCGGGCAGACTCGGCCAGCGCGGCAAACTGCTCGGAGAGCCCGGCCAGGACCTCGGGCTTGAGCTTGTAGTAGGTGAAGCGGCCACATGGCTCGGTCTCCACGATCCCGGCCTCGCGCAGCACCTTCATGTGGTTGGACAGGTTGGTCTGCTTGGCTCCGGTCTCCTCGACCAGGTGCGTCGTGCAGAGCGTCTCGCGCGCCAGCAGGGTCACGATCTTCAGGCGGAGCGGATCGCCCAGCACCCGGATCAGATCAGGATCGACTGAAGTCAGCATGCGCTGATACTCTCACATCACCACTCGCTGATACCAGCGGGGGCTGAAGTCATTGGCGGCTGGGTTCCGCCATGCGACGAGAGAGAACGATCACCATGGCCGACAAGCCGTCCGTCCTGTTCGTCTGTGTCCACAACGCCGGCCGCTCCCAGATGGCCGCCGCCTGGCTGACCCACCTGGCCGGCGACCGCGTCGAGGTCCGCTCCGCCGGCTCCAACCCCGGCGACCAGGTCAACCCGGCCGCCGTCGAGGCCATGGCGGAAGTCGGCATCGACATCTCCAAGGAGACGCCGAAGATCCTTACCATCGACGCGGTCCGCGAGTCGGACGTATGCATCACCATGGGCTGCGGCGACACCTGCCCCGTCTTCCCCGGCAAGCGCTACCTCGACTGGAAGCTCGACGACCCGGCCGGACAGGGCGTCGAGGCTGTGCGCCCGATCCGCGACGAGATCAAGACCCTCGTCGAGGGCCTGATCGCCGAGATCGCCCCGGCGAAGCCGGAGGCGAGCGCGTGAGCGAGATACGCGAGGTCGTCATCATCGGTTCCGGCCCCGCCGGATACACCGCCGCCCTCTACACTGCCCGCGCCCAGATGAGGCCCCTGCTGTTCGGCAGCAGCATCTTCGTCGGCGGATCGCTCACGACGACGACCGAGGTGGAGAACTTCCCTGGCTTCCCAGGCGGCGTGGACGGCCCTGTCCTCATGGAGAACATGCGGGCCCAGGCCGAGAAGTTCGGCGCCGAGATGACCGACGACGACATCGTCGAGGTGGACCTCACCGGCGACATCAAGCTCCTCACCGACTCCGCGGGCACCGTGCACCGCGCGAAAACGGTGATCATCGCGACCGGCTCGGGCTACCGCAAGCTCGGCCTGCCGAAGGAGGATGACCTCTCCGGGCGGGGCGTGTCCTGGTGCGCGACCTGCGACGGGTTCTTCTTCCGTGACCGGGACATCGTCGTGGTCGGCGGCGACACCGCCATGGAGGAAGCCACCTTCCTCACCCGCTTCGCCAAGTCGGTCACCGTCGTCCACCGACGCTCCACCCTGCGCGCCTCGAAGGTCATGCAGGAGCGGGCCTTCGCTGACGACAAGATCTCCTTCGCCTTCGACAGCGAGATCGCCGAGATCAAGGAGACGAACGGCATGCTCGGCGGCGTCGTCCTGCGCGACGTCTTCACCGGCGCCACCCGCGACCTGGACGTGACGGGGCTGTTCATCGCAATCGGCCACGACCCGCGCACAGAACTCTTCAAGGGACAGCTCGACCTCGACGGCGAGGGCTACATCAGCGTGGCCTCCCCGACGACGCGTACCAGCCTGCCCGGGGTGTTCGCCGCCGGCGACGTCGTCGACCACACCTACCGCCAGGCCATCACCGCTGCCGGAACCGGCGCGGCCGCGGCACTGGACGCCGAGCGCTACCTTGCCGCCCGCAACAGTGCGCAGTCCGAGCACGAGACCGCCGCCGTACCTGCTTGATCGGCGCAATGACGGCCTGGCCCGCTCCCACGCATCCTTGTGGATCGGACCGCGCCGGTCCCCTCCCAACTGTGCGTTCGTACGCGGGCCGTGACACATCGCGGCCTGCGTGGCCAGCCCCAGTCCAGCCGCTGCCGGCCCGCCCTGACCGTCACCGAGACCAGGCAGCGTCGGGCTGCCGATGCGAGGACCGAACTGTCGGCCAGCGCCAGACCCAACGGCCCTGCGGACTGTGGGAATAGCGCAGCTTCGGGATACGTGTGGTATCGGCTCTGCGTTTGGACGTCACCGTCGGAGACGTTTCCCGATTCGGTGCGGGTGTTCACCGTCCGCAGGATGAACTGGCCTTCCGGCCCGAAGATGGCAGACCGGCGCCTTGTGAGGCATATCGACAGCAGTTCGCCCGGGGCAGACAGGAAAGATCCTCGAAAGACTGGCCAACACTTCCAGCGGCATGTCAACGTAGACGACCTTCCCTGAAAAGCACCAGGTCAGGGTGGTGATGGCGTGTGACGGTCGGCCGCTAGTACTCCAGTGCGGTTTCGTGATCTATCCAGTCGGTTCGTCGCCGGAGCGTCGTCGGTAGTGGCTGCGGCGGGC
>NZ_BAAAGU010000054.1:0-46307 GCF_039524635.1 Streptomyces thermocarboxydovorans
GGTGCCGGAGTCGAAGATCGTGGAGACGCTGATCGAAGAGGCCATGAAGCTGGCCGGGCAGATGGAGAAGGACGGCGCCGCGGCGGGGGAGCCGGCCGTCACCGTGAGCTGAACAGCACGGAAGTGAAGGGGGCCCTAGCGTGACGATCCTGGAGAGCATCCGGCAACCACGCGACCTGAAGGCGCTGTCCGAGGGGGAGCTCGTAGAACTGTCCCACGAGATCAGGGAGTTCCTGGTGAACGCGGTCGCCCGCACCGGCGGTCACCTCGGGCCCAACCTGGGCGTGGTGGAACTCACCATCGCCCTGCACCGGGTCTTCGAGTCACCGGTGGACCGCATCCTGTGGGACACCGGCCACCAGAGCTATGTCCACAAGCTGCTGACCGGACGTCAGGACTTCTCCAAGCTGCGCGGCAAGGGCGGCCTGTCCGGCTACCCCTCCCGCGAGGAGTCCGAGCACGACATCATCGAGAACAGCCACGCCTCCACCGCCCTCGGCTGGGCGGACGGCCTCGCCAAGGCCCGCGACGTGCTGGGGGAGAAGGGCCATGTGGTCGCCGTGGTCGGCGACGGAGCGCTGACCGGCGGCATGGCCTGGGAGGCGCTGAACAACATCGCCGTCGCCAAGAACCGGCCTCTGATCATCGTCGTCAACGACAACGAGCGCTCCTACGCCCCCACCATCGGCGGCCTCGCCAACCATCTGGCCACCCTGCGCACCACCGACAGCTATGAACGCGTGCTGGCCTGGGGCAAGGACGTACTGACCCGCACCCCCGTCGTCGGCAACACGCTCTACGAGGCGCTGCACGGCGCCAAGAAGGGCTTCAAGGACGCCTTCGCACCGCAAGGTCTCTTCGAGGACCTGGGCCTGAAGTACGTCGGCCCGATCGACGGGCACGACATCAAGGCCGTGGAGTCCGCGCTGCGCCGCGCCAAACGCTTCCACGGTCCCGTCCTGGTCCACTGCCTCACCGAGAAGGGCCGCGGCTACGAGCCCGCCCTCGCCCACGAGGAGGACCACTTCCACACCGTCGGCGTGATGGACCCGCTCACCTGCGCCCCGCTCGCCCCGTCCGGCGGACCGTCGTGGACGTCGGTGTTCGGCGAGGAGATGGTGCGCATCGGCGAGGAGCGGGAGGACGTGGTGGCGATCACCGCCGCCATGCTGCACCCGGTGGGCCTCGGTCCGTTCGCCGAGCGGTTCCCGGACCGGGTGTGGGACGTGGGCATCGCCGAGCAGCACGCGGCCGTCTCCGCGGCCGGACTGGCGACCGGCGGACTGCACCCCGTCGTCGCCGTCTACGCCACCTTCCTCAACCGCGCCTTCGACCAGCTGCTGATGGACGTGGCGCTGCACCGCTGCGGGGTCACCTTCGTGCTGGACCGGGCCGGTGTCACCGGCACCGACGGCCCCTCCCACAACGGCATGTGGGACATGTCCGTCCTCCAGGTCGTCCCCGGCCTGCGCATCGCCGCACCCCGCGACGCCGACCAGCTGCGCGCCCAGCTGCGCGAGGCGGTCGCCGTGGACGACGCGCCCACCCTGGTGCGCTTCCCGAAGGAGTCCGTCGGACCGGCGATCCCGGCGCTGGACCGGGCCGGCGGCATGGACGTGCTGCACCGGGCCGACGAGGCGCAGGTGCTGCTGGTGGCGGTCGGCGTGATGGCGCCCATCTGCCTGCAGGCCGCCGAGCTGCTCGAGGCGCGCGGCATCGGCTGCACCGTGGTCGACCCCCGCTGGGTCAAGCCCGTCGACCCTGAACTGCCCCGGCTGGCGGGCCGGCACCGGCTGGTGGCCGTGGTGGAGGACAACAGCCGGGCGGCGGGCGTCGGCTCGGCGGTCGCGCTGGCGCTGGGGGACGCCGAGATCGACGTGCCGGTGCGGCGCTTCGGCATCCCGGAGCAGTTCCTCGCGCACGCCAAGCGCAGCGAGGTGCTCGCCGACATCGGACTGACGCCGGTCGAGATCGCCGGCCGGATCAGCGCGAGCCTCGCCGTGCAGGAGGAGCTCGTGCAGGAGGGCGTGACAAGAGAGCTCGTCAAGGGAGAGTTGTCCGCGCCGTCACCGGACGGGCCGGCCGGCCGGGACCGACAGGAGCATCAGGCATGACCACCGCCCAATCCCCGTCGGAGTCCTCGCGGGCCGGGGACTTCGACCTCGGCGCGCTGCTGGCCGAGCGCGGGGCCGAGCGCTACGAGCTGCACCAGAAGTACCTGAACCACCAGCTCCCGCGCATGCTGCACACCATCGGCTTCGACAAGGTCTACGAGCGGGCCGAGGGCGCCTACTTCTGGGACGCGGACGGCAACGACTACCTGGACATGCTCGCCGGGTTCGGGGTGATGGGCCTCGGCCGCCACCACCCCGTCGTCCGCAAGGCGCTGCACGACGTGCTGGACCTGAACCTCGCCGACCTGACCCGCTTCGACTGCCAGCCGCTGCCCGGACTGCTCGCCGAGAAGCTGCTGGCGCACAGCCCCCACCTGGACCGGGTCTTCTTCGGCAACAGCGGCACGGAGGCCGTGGAGGGCGCGCTGAAGTTCGCCCGCTACGTCACCGGCCGGCCGCGCGTGCTGTACTGCGAGCACGCCTTCCACGGGCTGACCACCGGCTCCCTGTCGGTCAACGGCGAGACCGGCTTCCGGGACGGGTTCGCCCCGCTGCTGCCGGACACGGCCGTACCGCTCGGCGATCTCGACGCGCTGGAGCGGGAGTTGCGCAATGGCGACATCGCCGCGCTGATCGTGGAGCCGATCCAGGGCAAGGGCGTGCACGAGGCCCCGCCCGGCTATCTGCGGGCCGCGCAGGAGCTGCTGCACCGGCACAAGGCGCTGCTGATCGCGGACGAGGTGCAGACCGGTCTGGGCCGGACCGGCGACTTCTACGCCTACCAGCACGAGGAGGGCGTCGAGCCGGACCTGGTGTGCGTGGCCAAGGCGCTCTCCGGCGGCTACGTCCCGGTGGGGGCCACCATCGGCAAGGACTGGATCTTCAAGAAGGTCTACTCGTCCATGGACCGGGTGCTGGTGCACTCCGCCAGCTTCGGGGCCAACGCCCAGGCCATGGCGGCGGGCCTCGCGGTGCTGTCGGTCATGGAGAACGAGCAGATCGTCGCGGGCGTCCGGGCCACCGGCGAGCTGCTGAAGAACCGGCTGACGGCGCTGAAGGACAAGTACGAGCTGCTCGCCGATGTGCGGGGCCGGGGCCTGATGATCGGCATCGAGTTCGGCCGGCCCCGCTCGCTGAAGCTGCGCGGACGCTGGACCATGCTCCAGGCCGCGCGCAAGGGGCTCTTCGCCCAGATGGTCGTCGTCCCGCTGCTGCAGCGGCACCGGATCCTCACCCAGGTCTCCGGGGACCACATGGAGGTGATCAAGCTGATCCCGCCGCTGATCATCGGCGAGCGCGAGGTGGACCGGTTCATGGCGGCGTTCACCGCGGTGATGGACGACGCGCACGACGGCGGCGGCCTGATGTGGGACTTCGGCAAGACGCTGGTGAAGCAGGCGGTCGCGCAGAGGTGAGGCGGTCCGCCGCGCGGAGGTGAGGCGCGGTCCGTCGCGCGGAGGTGAGGCGGGCGCCGGGGTCGGGTCGGACTCCAGGGGCTTTGCCTGTGAGGCAAAAGATTTGCCCCACGGGCAAACCTCCGGCTGAATGGAGCCATGAGCTCCCCCGAGACGGGGCGGCCGGCCGGACCGGCCGCTGCCTTTCCCGCGGTCGCGCCCCAGCTCCGGGCGCTGCGGCGCCGCGCCTCGCTGACGCTGGAGGCCGCGGCCCGTGAGGCGGGTCTGTCGCCCGCGCATCTGTCCCGGCTGGAGACCGGGCAGCGCCAGCCCTCGCTGCCGGTGCTGCTTTCGCTGGCCCGCATCTACGGTACGACGGTCTCCGAGCTGCTCGGCGAGACGGCCGCCGGCCGGGACGCTGTGATCCGCGCCGCCCACATGGAGCCCACCGCCGCCGGCGGCTGGACGTACTGGCAGGCCGGTGCCCCCGGGCGCGGCATGCAGGCGCTGCGGGTGCGGGTGCCGTACGGCTCCCAGGGCGACATCGTGCGCGTCCACCCCGGCGAGGAGTGGCTGTACGTCCTCAAGGGGCGGCTGCGGCTGCGCCTCGGGGACGGGCTGCACCGGCTGGCGCCGGGCGACAGCGCCCACTTCGACTCGCTCACCCCGCACCGGATCGCGGCCGAGGACCCCGACGGGCTCGAGCTGCTGTTCGTCCACACCCTGCTGCAGAGCCCCACGGCCGCACTGTGCCTGGGCCCGACACGTGAAGAGGCACCGTGACCGACAAGAACACGAAGGACGCAGGCCGGAACACCAAGGACATGGAGGAGAGGTTCCCGCGCGCGCTGTGGGTGAGGCTGTTCATCTACATCGCGGTGGGGCATGTCTTCGCGGCCTTCATCTACCTGCTGTTCGAGGTGGGCGCCAAGTAGCGGGCGCCGGGGCCGACGGCACGTGCGCCGGGTGGCGGGCGGCGCTCAGTCCAGCAGGCGCTCGCGCAGCCGCTCCCGGTGCTCGGGGCTGAACGACAGCCCCTGCTCCAGGTAGGCGTCGACGCCGCCCCAGGTCTCGTCGATGGTCTCCAGGGCGGCCGACAGGTACTCGGCGCGGGCGTCGAACAGGGGGCTGAGCAGCTCCATCACCTCGGGCGAGTGGGCCGCCGGGGCGTCGCTGCTGCGGCGCACCTTGTAGCGCCGGTGCTTGGCGTTGGACTTCAGATAGTCCTCGTAGATCGCGTCCCGCTCGACGCCCAGCGCGAGCAGCGTCACCGCCACCGACAGGCCCGCGCGGTCCTTGCCCGCCGCGCAGTGCATCAGCGCGGGGACGCTGTCCTCGGCGAGCGAGTGCAGCACCCGGGAGTGCTCGGCGGTGCGCGTGACGATCATGGTCCGGTAGGAGTGGATCATCCGGGCCGCGCCCTTGCCGTCGTCGAGGATCTCGCGCAGCTGCTCCAGGTCCCCGTCGCGGACCATCTTCCAGAACTCGGCGCCGTCGGCCGGGTCGCTCAGCGGCAGGTTCACATTGCGCACGCCCGGCAGCTCGACGTCCGGCCCCTCCAGCTTCTGGTCGGCCGCGTTGCGGAAGTCGAAGATCGTGTGCAACCCCAGGGAGGAGAGGAAGGCCGCGTCCTCGGCCGTCGCGTGCGCCAGATGACCGCTGCGGAACAGCACACCGTGCCGCACCCGTCGTCCGTCCACGGTCGGCAGGCCACCCACGTCGCGGAAGTTGCGTACTCCGGCCAGCTCGGGCTCGGTCGACGGGATGTGCTGCGTCACGGGGGCTCCTCCCACTCTGCGCCGCCGCGCGGCTCGGCGGCGGGTTCTGTCGACGATACGACATGGCTGCCCTGGGCAACGAGAACGAGCTACCCCGTCGATATGGGCGATATGCCCTGATATGTCTGGCCGGGCGGGTGAGCTTCGCATGCCCTGTCGCGACGCCGGCGACACGGCGGCCAAATCACCTCTTAAGCCGTTCTGTCCGTTTAGACAATTTCGCCATAACGTGCCCCGAAAGAAAGGGAGATGGGAATGGGGTGCGTGAGCATCGTCATATTCGTGACGATGCGTTGTCGCCATGTTCACGTAATTCACGAGCTTTACAAGGGAATTCGCGGCCCGCGCGGATCCCGGTGCGACGCTCGGTGACCGCATTTGTGCCTGTGGATCACGGAAAAACGGCTTCGCAGGGAACCTCGTGCTTGTCCCATTGCGTCTTGCTCGCTTACGTTCCACACCGATCCGGACGGACGCCTAATCCTGCCGCCGTCCGGGGCCCGCACAGACCACTGACCCGTGTTCGGCAGGAGCGGGGGACCCACAGGTAAGACTGCCTGGACCGGTCTCCGGAACAGGCTTGGGGTTAAGTCGCGTTGAGGCGCGGCCGGGCATCTCCAGCCCGAACCCGACAGCTCACCTCGCAGGCGCCGGAGAGGAATTCGTCATGCCCGCGAAGGGTAAGCACCGTCGTCCCAGGACGCTTAGTTTCACCCGATCCATCGCCGTCGCCGGTACCGGTGGCGCCGCACTCGCGCTGCCGCTTCTCGGCGCCACCGGAGCCAACGCCGCCACCGCGCAGGTGGCCCCGGAAAAGACCGTCCAGACCCTTTCCGTCGCCGGCCAGAAGGCCGACGGCGACCAGGGCGGCGAGGCCCGCACGTACATCGTGAAGGCCGGCGACTACCTCGTCAAGATCGCCGAGAAGGAGGGCGTCGAGGGCGGCTGGAAGAAGCTGTACGCCGACAACCGCGAGGCCGTCGGTGACGACCCGTCGCTCATCCACCCGGGTCTGAAGCTCACCATCGACGGCAAGGCCGCCGAGAGCGCGCCGGAGAAGTCCACCGCCGCCGACCCGGCCGCCGCCAAGCCGGAGTCCAAGCCGGCCGCGAAGCCCAAGGCCGAGAAGGCCCCGGAGCAGTCCGCCCCCAAGGCGACCGGCGCCCAGCAGGCCGCCACCACCTCCGGCTTCACCTCGCCGGTGCCCGGCGGCGGCATCGGCACCGCCTACAAGGTGGCCGGCAGCATGTGGTCCAGCGGTTACCACACCGGTGTCGACTTCAGCGTCCCGACCGGCACCTCCCTGAAGGCCGTCGGCTCCGGCACCGTGGTCTCCGCCGGCTGGGGCGGCGCCTACGGCAACCAGGTCGTCATCAAGCTCAACGACGGCTACTACGCCCAGTACGCCCACCTGTCCTCGCTGTCCGTCTCGGCCGGCCAGACGGTGAGCGCCGGGCAGCAGGTCGGCCTCTCCGGTGCGACCGGCAACGTGACCGGCCCGCACCTGCACTTCGAGATCCGCACCACGCCGGACTACGGCTCCGACGTGGACCCGATCTCCTACCTGCGCTCGAAGGGCGTCGCCATCTGACGCCCGCGGCAACCGCTGCATCTCCCTGACACGCCGCCGAAGGCCGGACCCCGATCCCCGGGTCCGGCCTTCGGTGTTGCGCGGAGCACACCCGCCCCGTATTCCGGGGTTGGCGGATTCTTTGAGAGTGGCTTATCTCACCGCCCGTCAAGCTCTGCCTACGGTCGCGTAGGTCACATTCGAAGGTGAATCATGAGGGGCTGTGGCAGACGATTCGAAGAGTGACAGCGCAGCAGTGATCGGGTCGTACGTGGCGGTGGGGGACAGCTTCACCGAGGGCGTCGGGGACCCAGGCCCCGACGGGGCGTTCGTCGGCTGGGCCGACCGGCTCGCCGTGCTCCTCGCCGACCGCAGGCCCGAAGGCGACTTCCAGTACACGAACCTCGCCGTGCGCGGGAAACTGCTCGACCAGATCGTCGCGGACCAGGTGCCGCAGGCCGTGCAACTCGCCCCCGATCTGGTCTCGTTCTGCGCGGGCGGCAACGACATCCTGCGGCCGGGCACCGACCCGGACGAGGTGGCCGAGCGCTTCGAGCGCGCGGTCGCGCGGCTGACCGAGGCGGCCGGGACCGTGATGGTGACGACCGGATTCGACACCCGCGGCGTGCCGCTGCTCAAGCATCTGCGGGGCAAGATCGCCACCTACAACGGGCACGTCCGGGCGATCGCCGACCGGTACGGCTGCCCGGTGCTTGACCTGTGGTCGCTCAAGAGCGTGCAGGACCGCAGGGCCTGGGACGCGGACCGGCTGCACCTCTCGCCCGAGGGGCACACCCGTGTCGCGCTGCGGGCCGGGCAGGTCCTGGGGCTCGAGGTGCCGGCGGACCCGGAGCAGCCGTGGCCGCCGCAGCCGCCGCGCGGAACCCTGGAGGTCCGGCGGGACGACGTGCACTGGGCGCGGGAGTACCTGGTGCCGTGGATCGGCCGCCGCCTGCGGGGCGAGTCCTCCGGCGACCACGTCACACCCAAGGGCACGCTGTCCCCGGAGGACATCCGCTCGCGCATCGGCGCGGTGGCCTGAGTCCGCTGAGCCGGCCGCCGGTAGCGCGGGCGGCCGGCGCGGCCGGGGCCGTCGAGGTGGCGTCCGGGCACTTCGGCAGCGCCGTGGTGTCGTCCGCGCACGCCGGGGGCGCCGTGGAGTCGTCCGCGCACCCCCGGGGCGCCGTGGTGCCGTTCGCCGGACCTGAGCCAGCCGCACAAGCCGGACGTGCGCCCACCGCAGGAATCGGGGGCGGGCCACGCGGCCCAGGGTCGTCGAGGTGTCGTCCGGGCACTCCGGCAGCGCCGGGATGTCGTCCGTGCCCGCCCGCACGCCGGGCGGATCACCGGCCCGGCCCCGGAAGCTCCAGCTCCCGTGCCAAGGCCTCCTCGGCCCAGGTCCTGGCGCGGGAGCGCGGGATCGTTCCCGTGTAGGAGGTCAGCTGGACGGCGAGGCCGTCCAGCAGGGCGGTCAGGCGCAGGGCCGCCCCCGCGGGATCGGGGCAGGTGAACTCGCCCGCCTCCACGCCCTCCTCGATGACCTCCGTCAGCGCCGCCTTCCACTGACGGTCCAGGTCCCGGGCAACCTCGCGCAGCGCCGGATCGCGCAGGGACACCGCCCAGCCCTCGATCCACAGGCGCCAGCCCTTCGCCTGCCCGGTCGGCGCGTACCAGCGCACGGCCGCGCGCAGCCTGCGCAGGGCCGTGGTGCGGCGGCTCAGCAGCTTCCGCAGCCGGGCCAGGTCGGCCTCGGCCGCATGCGCGAACGCGGCGGCGACCAGCCGCTCCTTGGTGGCGAAGTGGTACAGCACCAGCGCGTTGCTCACCCCGAGCGCCGAGGCCACGTCGGAGATCCGTACCGCGGCCACACCCCGTTCCTCGATCTGCTCGATGGCAGCCCGCAGCATCTCCTCGCGCCGCTCCGCCACGCTCAACCGCACCCTCGTCACGGCGGTCACCCTAGCCCGTACATGTCACGGCGAGGGACGCCCGTACCAGCCGAACAGCACCGCCTCAGCCGATCAGCACCGGGTCGCCGGGACCGGCCGCACATAATGGAAATCCTGACCCATCCCAGCTGGAGGCACCGTGGCCGGATTCCGTACCCACAGCTCCGGGCTCCGCGCGCTGCGGCCCCCGGCCTTCGGCGCGGACCCCAGCGGTGAGCGCATGGCGCGCATCCGCAGATCCCCGCACTTCAAGGACGGCGTCTTCGTCAACCCCGGAGGCCCGGCGCGCACCCGCCCCGCGGGCTCCTCCCGGGACCTGGCGAAGGCCCTGCTCGACAAGGAGAGCCGCGCCCGCCGCGCCCCCAAGGGCACGGTGCCGGTCCACCCCACCACCCTCGCCGACATCGCCCGCCCGCCCGCCACCGGGCTGCGCCTGACCTGGATGGGGCACGCCAGCGTGCTCGCGGAGATCGACGGGCAGCGGGTGCTGTTCGATCCGGTGTGGGGCGAGCGCTGCTCACCCTTCCCCTTCGCCGGACCCCGGCGGCTGCACCCGGTGCCGCTGCCGCTGGCCGCCCTCGGCCCGGTCGACGTCGTGGTGATCTCGCACGACCACTACGACCACCTGGACCTGCCCACCATCAAGGCGCTGGCCGGCACCGACACCCTGTTCGCGGTGCCGCTCGGCGTCGGCGCCCACCTGGAGCGCTGGGGCGTGTCCGAGGGGCGGCTGCGCGAACTGGACTGGCACGAGTCCACCCGGATCGGCGGCCTCACGCTCACCGCGACCCCCGCCCGGCACTTCTGCGGCCGGGGCCTGCGCAACACCCAGCACACCCTGTGGGCGTCCTGGGTGGTCGCGGGCGAGCAGCACCGCGTCTACCACAGCGGCGACACCGGCTACTTCACCGGCTTCACGGACATCGGTTCGGCCCACGGGCCGTTCGACGCGACGATGATCCAGCTCGGCGCGTACTCGGAGTTCTGGCCCGACATCCATATGACGCCCGAGGAGGCCCTGCGCGCGCATCTCGACCTCCAGGGCGGGCAGCCGGGCGGGGTGCTCCTGCCGATCCACTGGGGCACCTTCAACCTGGCACCGCACGCCTGGGCGGAGCCGGGGGAGTGGACCAAGGACGTGGCCGAGGAGGCCGGCCAGGCGGTGGGGTTCCCGCGTCCGGGCGAGCCGTTCGAGCCCGCGGGCAAGCTGCCGGTGGAGGCCTGGTGGCGCGGGGTGTCCGGCCCGGTCGCCCGCCACTGGCGCAGGCCGGAAGGCGCCGCCGCCGAGTCCGGCGAGCCCGCGGAGCCGCCGGGGCGCGACCTCGACCTCGCGGGCGAGCGGTGACGGCGACCGGTCTCAGGCCTTGGTGACGCCGGCCGGGCGCAGGTTGTGGTGACGTCGGCCGGGCGCAGGCCTCGGTGACGGCGGGCGTGGCTCAGTTCCCGCTGCCGTGCTCGCTTCCGTGAGCCGAGCGGCCCGCGCCGCCCGGTGTGGAGGCGCCGGCCCGGTCGCCGTGCGGAAGGCGGCGGGCCAGCAGGCCGACGGCCGCCGCCAGGGCGAGCAGCAGCCAGGAGCAGCCCATCAGGGCCGCGGTGAAGTCCCGCTCGTCCAGCCCTGCCCCCGCTTCCTGGGGATCCGCGCCCAGCAGGGCGACGAACAGCGCACCGAGCACGGCGACCCCGAGCGAGGACGCGAGCTGGTTGGCGGTCAGCACCATCCCGGATCCGGCCCCGGCGTCTTCCCGGCGGACGGTGGCCAGGACCACCCCGATGAGCGGCGCCGACACGATGCCCTGCCCCGCCCCGGACACCAGCAGCGCGGGCGCGAGCAGGAGGGCCATGACCGGCCCGGAGTACGCCGGGTGCGGCGCAAGGGTCGCGATCAGGATGACGTAGCCGGCCACCATGACCGCGGCGCCGATGAGCAGCACCCGGCTGCCGTAGCGGTCGGTGAGGCGGCGGCTGAGCAGGGACGCGGCGGCGAAGCCGACGCCCAGCGGCAGGAAGCCGATGCCGGAGGCGAGCGGCGACAGGTGGAGCCCGTCCTGGAAGACATAGGCGAGCAGCAGGAAGAGCCCGTAGTTGCCGCTGTAGAAGATCAGGGCGATGGCAAGCCCGGTCCGGAAGCCGGAACCGCCGAAGAGGGACGGCGGAATCAGGGGCGAACCGCCCGCCCGCTCCCGCCGTCGCTCCACGAACCACAGCGCGACCAGGGTCAGGGCCGACCCGGCGAAGGCCGGCCACACCCAGGGGGGCCAGCCTTCGGCGCTGCCCTGGATCAGCGGGAAGATCAGCAGAGTCATGGCGACCGCGGTCAGCAGCAGCCCGGGGACGTCCAGCGGGCGGCGCTCGGCGGGGCGCCGCCGCGGGAGCAGGGCCGGCGTGCAGGCGGCCACGGCGAGTCCGATGGGCACATTGACCAGGAACACCGTACGCCACCCCAGCCCGAGGACGTCCGCGCGGATCAGGGCACCGCCGATGATCTGCCCGAGGACCGCCCCCAGCCCCAGCGTCGCCCCGTACAGGGCGAGCGGCCGCGCCCGCTGCTCCTTCGGGAAGAGCACCTGGATCAGCGCCAGCACCTGCGGCAGCATCAGCGCCGCCGCCAGGCCCTGGCCCAGGCGCAGGGCGATCAGCACGGCGGCCGAGGGCGCCGCCGCGCATCCGGCGGACAGCGCCGTGAACCCCAGCACGCCCAGCAGGAACACGCGCGCCGGTCCGTGCGAGTCGCCGAGCTGCGCCCCGGTGGTCAGCATCACGGCGTAGGCCAGGACGTAACCGCTGATCACCATCTGGATGGCGGAGAAACCCGCGTCCAGGTCCCGCTGGATGGAGGGGGCGGCGACATTGACGATCAGCACGTCGAGGATGCCCATGAAGGACGCGAGCAGCAGTACGGTCAGTCCGCCGCGTCGTCGCCGGGCCGCCGGGGCGTGCGTCATGGGAGCCTCTTCCGGATGCGCCGGTACCCGTCACACGCGTGTGATGCGCAGCGGGACGACATAGAAGGAGCGGGCCTCGGCGAACGCGAAGACCTGGGGCTCGTGGGCGTAGGAGCCGGGCGAGCCCAGGACCGTCGCGAACATGGTGTTGAAGTCGTTGGCGGGGATGTCGGTGTGCACCACCGTCACCGGGGTGTCCTCCCCGGTGCGTCCGCGGATCCCCTCCACCACCAGGCGCATGGGGTCCAGGGAGTTGGTCCCGGCCGCCACCCCGAGATCCGCCACCCGGAAGGGCTCCCCGTCCGGCGGGAGGGAGCCGCGTCAACGGCGCGGCGCAGCAGGGGCATTCCGTAGTCGTCGGCGTGGCGCTGTACCCGTGAGTGCCGTGCATAGCCGCGTCCCATGGCACCCTCGGCGCCGCGCGGAGTCGATCCGGTCATAGAGACCTCGCTCACCAGGTTCACCAGCAGTCGCGGCCCCTTCGACCACGATAGCCGCGGCCCGCATCCCCGCCACCTGCGCAACGGACGGCGGAACCTTGGCCTGATGATTACTGAAAGTGATGTCCACAAGGTGGTCGGGTCGGGGTCTCCTGGCGGGTTTCCCTCCCGGCCCCGCGCGCCGTACGGCCGGAACGAGGGAGTGAGGGGCGCGAGCCTCCTCGATCGCATCGATCGCCCGCGACCGTTTCTGAACAGGGCTGATCGGTTCGTGATCGAGCGTCGGTCGCCGGTCGACCGGGTTATCGGTCTGTCGTACGAGGCCTCATACCAGAGCGGGACGTAGGCCGGGGGAGTTTGTCAACTGCCCACCGCACATGATGCGGTGACGACTACGGTGAGTGTCGGTCGACAGCGTCGCAAGAGGGAGCGGGGACCGGTACGTGCAGGCACAAGTCGGACGAGGGAACCGGCCGGGAGGCATGAGTGCCGAGTCGGAGACCGGGCCGGCCGTGCGCGGGCGCGTGCCCCGGCGCGAGGGCACGCCCCGGCGCGAGGGCGGACGGCACGGGCGCCCGGGCGCCAGACCCGCCGCGCCCCTGGCCGAGACGCACATACGGCCGCAGCTGCTGCGGCTCGCCGTGCTGCCGCCCGTCGCCGTCGCGCTCAGCGCCTGCGCCGCCGTGCTGTTCATGGTCCGGTCCACCGGGGTGCGGCCGAGTCCCGCCCTGTGGGCCGTGCTCGGCGGCGCGGTGTGCGTGGCGCTCGCCGGCATCGTCCTCGCCGCCGTGGCCGCCGGCCGCACCGCGCGCGCCGTGCGCAACCGCATCGCCCTGCTGCGCCGGAGCACCGCCCGGCGCGAGGGCGAACTGCGCGCCCTCGTCGAGACGCTGCGCCGCGGCGACGGCCCGCCGCCCCGGGCCCGCTACGGCGGACCGCCCCGGGACGCCGACGACTTCGACCTGCTCGCCGCCGACCTGGCGCGCGCGCACGACGGTGCCGTGACCGCCGTGGTGCAGGCCTCCCGGCTGTCCAGCCAGGCGGGCAGCGAGCAGAAGCTCGAGGTGTTCGTCAACCTGGCCCGGCGACTGCAGTCCCTGGTGCACCGGGAGATCTCGACCCTCGACGAGCTCGAGAACGAGATCGAGGACCCCGAGCTGCTCAAGGGCCTCTTCCACGTCGACCACCTGGCCACCCGCATCCGCCGCCACGCGGAGAACCTGGCCGTGCTCGGCGGCGCCGTCTCCCGGCGGCAGTGGAGCAACCCCGTCTCCATGACCGAGGTGCTGCGCTCGGCCATCGCCGAGGTCGAGCAGTACTCGCGGGTCAAGCTGGTGCCGCCCATCGAGGGCACCCTGCGCGGGCACGCCGTCGCCGACGTCATCCACCTCCTCGCCGAACTCGTCGAGAACGCCACGGTGTTCTCCGCCCCGCACACCCAGGTGCTGCTGCGGGCCAACCGGGTCACCTCGGGGCTCGCCGTCGAGGTCGAGGACCGCGGGCTCGGCCTGCCGGTGGACGAACAGGAGCGGATGAACGCCCTGTTGAGCGACCCCGACCAGGTCAATGTGGCCAGTCTGCTGGCAGACGGGCGGATCGGGCTGTTCGTGGTCTCGCAGCTCGCCAAGCGGCACGGCATCCAAGTGAGGCTGCAGACCAACATCTACGGCGGTGTGCAGGCCGTGCTCGTGGTGCCGCAGACCCTGCTCGGCGCGCAGCCGGGCGCGGACCCGGCGGGCGGGCAGGACCACACGGGCGACACCGGTACGGGGACCGGCCCGGCCGGCACCGGTACCGGCCGGGCGACGCCGCCCGCCGGTGTGCCGCTGACCCCGGCCGCCACCCCGTCCGTACCGCAGTGGCAGCGGCCCGGTCCGGGCGGCAAGCCCTCGCCCTCGCCGGTGTCCGCGCCCGCCTCGCCCGCCTCATCCGCCGGGCACACCCGGTCCGCGGAGCACACCCGGTCCGCGGAGCACACGCGGCCGGCGGCGGCGTCCGTGACGCACGCGACGCCCTCCGCGCCCGCGCCGGCTGAACAGCCCGCCCCGGCCGCCCCGTTCGTGCCCTCGGCCCGGTCCGCGAACGGCCGGTCCGTCGCCCCGCCGCTGCCCGTGCGCGGCGCACGGCAGACGCGGCCCACCCCGGCCGAGGCCGTGCCCGGCATCAGCGCGGAGGACCGGCAGGTCCTCGCCGAGAAGGAGAACGAGCCGCTCACCCCGCGCACCGGCACCGTGCGGGGCACCATGGGCCGGCCCCAACTGCCCCGCCGCCGCGCCCAGGAGCACATCGCACCCCAGCTCCGCGACGGCCCCGTCCCGCGCCAGGACCCCGAGGAGGTCCCCGGCCACGACCCCAACCTCATGGCCGCCTTCCGGCGTGGCATCAGCCTGGCCGAGACCCAGCAGCACCCCGACGGCACCCACTCCGTCGAGCCCCGGTCCGCCGAGCGGGCCGCCGAACCCGACCGCACACCCCTTCCCGCACGGGACCCGGAACGTATCGAGCACACCCCCCGGCACGACGGGAGCGCATCCGCCGGATGACCACCTCCACCCCCGGCCCCAGTCCCAGCGCTCCCGCAGACCTTCGTACGACAAGGAGTCGATCCACCATGGCGAGCGATGCGCCGACCGCCCATGTATCCGATCTCGACTGGCTGATGAGCGGCCTCGTGCAGCGCGTACCGCACACCAGCAGCGCCGTTCTGCTGTCCTGCGACGGACTGGTGAAGTCCGTGCACGGCCTCGACCCGGACAGCGCCGACCACATGGCCGCCCTGGCCTCCGGCCTGTACTCGCTCGGCCGCAGCGCCGGCATCCGCTTCGGCGACGGCGGCGACGTGCGGCAGGTGGTCGTCGAGCTGGACTCCACCCTGCTGTTCGTCACCACCGCCGGATCCGGCACCTGCCTCGCGGTGCTGGCCGGCCGGGAGGCCGACGCGGCCGTGCTCGGCTACGAGATGGCGATGCTGGTCAAGAGCGTCCGGCCCTACCTGGTGACCGCACCCCGGCAGCACGCCGCCGAGCCCCAGGCATCTCCGGGTTCGCCGGCTTCCCCGGCGATGAGGTCTTGAGCGCGACGGCGGCCGGCGACGGACCCTGGTTGGACGACGCCGCCGGGCGGCTGGTGCGCCCGTTCACCGTCAGCAACGGCCGCACCCGTCCCACCGTCGCCCTCGACCTGCTGTCGCAGGTGATGGCCACGGGAGCCACCCCCCTCGGCTATCTCGGCCCCGAACACGCACAGGCCCTGGACCTGTGCCGCGCCCCCGTCCCCGTCGCCGAGGTCGCCGCCCATCTCAAGCTGCCGGTGGCCGTCACCAAGGTGCTGCTGGCGGATCTCGTCGACTGCGGGGCGCTGACCACCAAGCCCCCCGCGTTCCACCACACCCCGACGGACCGGGCCCTTCTGGAGGCAGTGCTCGATGGACTACGACGACAGCTCTGACTACGGCAACGGCACCGAGCACGGCGCCGACGTCTTCCCCACCGCGCTGAAGATCCTCGTCGCGGGCGGGTTCGGCGTGGGCAAGACCACCTTCGTCGGCGCGGTCAGCGAGATCGCGCCGCTCAGCACGGAGGAACTGCTCACCACGGTCAGCGCCGCCACCGACAGCCTCGACGGCATCGAGAACAAGGTCGAGACGACCGTCGCCATGGACTTCGGCCGGATCACCCTCGACCCGGAACACGTGCTCTACCTGTTCGGCACGCCCGGACAGGAGCGGTTCTGGTTCATGTGGGACGAGCTCTGCGAGGGCGCCCTCGGCGCCGTCATCCTCGTCGACACCCGGCGCCTGGAGGAGTGCTTCCCGGCCGTCGACTTCTTCGAGCAGCGCGGGCTCGGATTCATCGTCGCCGTCAACGAGTTCGACGGCGCCTTCCGCTACGACCCCGAGGAGGTGCGTGCCGCACTCGACCTGCCGGACGAGATCCCCGTGGTGTGCTGCGACGCCCGGATCTCCAGCTCCGGCGTCCAGACCCTGCTCACCCTCGTCCGGCACCTCATCGCCTACGCGCCGGCCACCGCCACCGGACATGGCGCCCACATGTGATCCCCGCACACCGTCACGGAGCCCGTACATGACTCTCGCCCACCTACAGGGAGCCCGCCCATGAGCTACGACCCGCCCCGCCCGGCCGGTCGTCTGCTGCTCACCCCCGAGGACAAGGAGGCACCCGCCCGCAGGCGCAGGCTGCAGCTGCTGGGACTGGGGGAGCGCCCCGAGCCCGCCCTCGACGCCTTCGCCCACCGGCTCGCCGAGCTCACCGGCGCCCCGTACGCCATGGTCAACTTCCTGCACGAGGAAGGGCAGTTCTTCGCCGGCCTGTACACCCCGTCCGTTCCGCCCGCCGTGCGCAGCGACGGCACAGGCACCCTGCTGGGCCGGTCGCTGCCGCGCGACCACGGCTTCTGCCCCCATGTGGTGGCGCGGCGCAAGGCGCTGGCCCTGCAGGACGTCGGCGACTACCCGCGGTTCGCGGGCAATCCGGTCGTCGACGAGTTCGGCATCCGCTCCTATCTGGGCGCCCCGCTGATCGACAGCACCGGCATGGTCCTGGGCACCGTGTCGGTCTGCGACATCCGGCCGCGGGCCTGGGGGCAGGAGGGCCTCGCCGCGATCAAGGAGCAGGCGGCCCGGCTCGTCGTACGCCTGGAGGGCCGGGAGGACGGCGGTCTGCTGCTCTGACCCGCCCGGAGCGGGCCTCGAACGCCCTGAGCGCGTTGCACCGCCGATGAGGTGACGCGTGAAGGAAAGCTGTGGCTGAGCTTAAGAAATCCTCGATGGACCGGTGATGGTGTTGTACGGCAGATTGCAGTGCGATTCCACTCCTCTCCCCGGTGCCGGGCCTCCTTCGCATGCCCTGGTGCCGGGACACACCCACAGGAGCCGTTGCGTTGAAGGCGCTCGTCAAGGAGAAGGCGGAACCCGGGCTGTGGCTCGCGGACGTTCCGGAGCCCGCCGTCGGACCCGGCGACGTACTGATCAAGGTGCTGCGCACCGGTATCTGCGGCACCGATCTGCACATCCGGAACTGGGACGGCTGGGCCCAGCAGACCATCAGCACCCCGCTGGTCCTCGGGCACGAGTTCGTCGGCGAGGTGGTGGAGACCGGGCGGGACGTCCCCGACGACATCAAGAACGGTGACCTGGTCAGCGGCGAGGGCCATCTGGTGTGCGGCAAGTGCCGCAACTGCCTGGCCGGCCGCCGCCACCTGTGCCGGGCCACCGTGGGTCTGGGAGTCGGCCGCGACGGCGCCTTCGCCGAGTACGTCACGCTGCCCGCCTCCAACGTCTGGGTGCACCGCGTCCCCGTGGACCTGGACATCGCCGCGATCTTCGACCCGTTCGGCAACGCCGTGCACACCGCGCTGTCCTTCCCGGTCGTCGGCGAGGACGTGCTGATCACCGGGGCCGGACCCATCGGTCTGATGGCCGCCGCCGTGGCCCGCCACGCGGGCGCCCGCCACGTCATGATCACCGACGTGAGCGAGGAGCGCCTGGAGCTGGCCCGCAAGATCGGCGTCAGCCTCGCCCTGAACGTCGCCGAGTCGAGCATCGCCGACGGCCAGCACACCCTCGGCCTGCGCGAGGGCTTCGACATCGGCCTGGAGATGTCCGGCCGCCCCGAGGCCATGCGGGACATGCTCGCCAACATGACGCACGGCGGCCGGATCGCGATGCTCGGCCTGCCCGCCGAGGAGTTCCCCGTCGACTGGGCCCGGATCGTCACCTCGATGATCACCATCAAGGGCATCTACGGCCGCGAGATGTTCGAGACCTGGTACGCGATGTCGGTGCTGCTGGAGGGCGGCCTGGACCTCGCCCCGGTCATCACCGGCCGCTACGGCTACCGCGACTTCGAGGCCGCCTTCGACGACGCGGCCAGCGGCAAGGGCGGCAAAGTCATCCTGGACTGGACCGCCTGACGCCCTCGCGGGCCGCACCGCCGCCCGCCCGCCGCGCCGACCGCTTCCGCGCCACCACCCTCAGGAGCATCCGCCATGTTCGCTTCCGTCCGCGACGACCTCCGCGCCACCCTCGACGAGATCCGCGCCGCCGGCCTGCACAAGCCGGAACGCGTCATCGGCACCCCCCAGTCCGCCACGGTGAACGTCACCGCCGGCGGCCGCCCCGGCGAGGTCCTCAACTTCTGCGCCAACAACTACCTCGGCCTCGCCGACCACCCCGAGGTCATCGCCGCCGCCCACCAGGCCCTGGACCGCTGGGGCTACGGCATGGCCTCGGTCCGCTTCATCTGCGGCACCCAGGAGGTGCACAAGGAGCTCGAGGCCCGGCTGTCGGCCTTCCTCGGCCAGGAGGACACGATCCTGTACTCCTCCTGCTTCGACGCCAACGGCGGCGTGTTCGAGACGCTGCTCGGCCCCGAGGACGCCGTCATCTCCGACGCGCTCAACCACGCGTCCATCATCGACGGCATCCGCCTGTCCAAGGCCCGCCGCTTCCGCTACGCCAACCGTGACCTGGAGGACCTGGAGCGGCAGCTGAAGGAGGCCTCGGACGCGCGCCGCAGGCTGATCGTCACCGACGGCGTCTTCTCCATGGACGGCTATGTGGCGCCGCTGCGGGAGATCTGCGACCTCGCCGACCGCTACGACGCGATGGTGATGGTGGACGACTCGCACGCCGTCGGCTTCGTCGGCCCCGGCGGACGCGGCACCCCCGAGCTGCACGGCGTGATGGACCGCGTCGACATCATCACCGGCACGCTCGGCAAGGCCCTCGGCGGCGCCTCCGGCGGCTATGTCGCCGCCCGCGCCGAGATCGTCGCGCTGCTGCGCCAGCGCTCGCGGCCCTACCTGTTCTCCAACACGCTCGCCCCGGTGATCGCCGCGGCCTCGCTGAAGGTCCTCGACCTGCTGGAGTCGGCGGACGACCTGCGCGTCCGGCTCGCCGAGAACACGGCCCGCTTCCGCCGCCGGATGTCCGGGGAGGGCTTCGACATCCTGCCCGGCGACCACCCCATCACCCCGGTGATGATCGGCGACGCGGCGCGGGCCGGCCGCATGGCGGAGCTGCTGCTGGACCGCGGCGTCTACGTCATCGGCTTCTCCTACCCGGTGGTCCCGCAGGGCCAGGCCCGCATCCGCGTCCAGCTCTCCGCCGCCCACTCCACCGAGGACGTCGACCGCGCCGTGGACGCCTTCGTCGCCGCCCGAGCGGAACTGGACGCGGCCTGAGCGGGAGCATCCCCCGTTCCCCGTTTCGCGTTTCGCGTTTCGTGACGATCGGAGCGCTTCGCCCTGCCCAGGGCGGGGTGCTCCGTCACGTTTGAGACAATCGGCCACATGATCGAGGCACGGCGGCTGCACATCCTCCGTGCGGTGGCCGACCACCGTACGGTCACGGCGGCTGCCGCCGCGCTCTACCTCACCCCGTCGGCGGTCTCCCAGCAGCTCACCGCGCTGGAGCAGGAGACCGGCCACAAGCTGGTGGAACGCAGCGCCAAGGGCGTACGGCTGACCCCGGCCGGCGAGATCCTGCTCAACCACACCAACGCGATCCTCGCCCAGCTGGAGCGGGCCGCGGCCGAGCTCGCCGCCTACAGCTCCGGTTCGGCCGGCACGGTCACCGTCGCCTCCTTCGCCACCGGCATCGCCGAGGTCGTCGCGCCCGCGGTGGCGAGCCTCGCCGGGTCGGCGCCCGGCATCCGTATCCGCGTCCAGGACGCCGAGGGCGACGCCAGCCTGCCGATGGTGCTGGACCGGCAGGTCGACGTGGCCGTCGCGGTCGAGTACCGGGGCGCACCGCCTGCCGACGACCCCCGGCTGGCCCATGTGCCGCTGTACGCCGAGCCGTTCGACGCGGTCGTCCCCGTCACCCACCGGCTCGCGGAGACCGCCGAGGTGCCGCTGTCCGAGCTGGCCAAGGACCCGTGGATCGGCCCCTACCCCGGCAACCCCTGCCATGACGTGGTCGTCCTGGCCTGCGAGAACGCCGGGTTCCAGCCGCGCCTTGAGCACTCCTCGGACGACTTCCGCGCGGTGGTCGCGCTGGCCGCCGCGGAAGCCGGGGTGGCGCTGGTGCCGCGGTCGGCGCTGCGCGGCATGGATCTCGCCGGTGTGGTGGTGCGGCCCGTCGACGGAGTGGCGCCCACCCGCCGGGTGTTCGCCGCCGTGCGCCGGGGCGCGGAGGAGCACCCGCTGATCAAGCCCGTCCTCGACGCGCTCCAGGAGGCCGCCCCCGCCTCTCCCACCAGGTGATGGTCAGTGGCGGGCGCTACGGTGCCTGCCATGCCGGATGCCGAAGACGTACGACGGATCGCGCTGTCCCTGCCGGACACCACGGAGAAGATCGCCTGGGGCATGCCCACCTTCCGGGTCGCGGGGAAGATGTTCGCCACGCTGCCCGAGGACGAGACGTCCATCGCGGTGCGCTGCCCCAAGGAGGAGCGCGACGAACTGGCCCTCGCCGAGCCGGAGAAGTTCTGGATCGCCGGCCACGAGGCGCAGTTCGCCTGGGTCAGGGTCCGGCTGGCCGCCCTCGAGGACGAGGGCGAACTGCACGACATCGTCGCCGACTCCTGGCGCCAGACGGCCCCGCCCCGCCTGCTGGAGGCCCACCCGACGCTGGGGCTGCCGCCCGCGAACCGACCTCCCGGCGGGGCCGCCTGACGCCAGGAGCCGCCTCACACACCCGCCGGTGCGGGCCGTCCTGCCAGGAAGCCGGTGATCCGCTCCCGCAGCGACCGCGCGTCGAGGCCGTGCGCGGCCACATGCTCCTCGATCGTGCCGTAGCGGCGCAGCTCGGCCCGGCCCACGCCCAGGCCGAGCACCCGGTGCGGCACGTCCGGCAGCGCGTCGTTCGCCGCCCTCGTCGAGGTGCCGACCAGGCAGGGCTCGACGAGCACCACGTCCGTCCCGGCCCCCTCGGTGGCCCAGCGCAGCGTGGCGGCGTCGAAGGGACGCACGGTCGTGGCGTAGAGGACGGTGACGTCGAGGCCCTCCGTCGCGGCGAGCACCGGGCCCAGCATCGGCCCGACCGCGACGACCACGCCGCGGCTTCCCTCGCGCACCGTGAGGAACCGCTCCCCGTCGACCGGCATGGCCTGCCCGTTGGACTGCACCGACAGCCGCACGTACACCTTGTCGTCACCGGCGCCCACCGCCTGCCGCAGCAGCGTCTCGGCCTCGTCCGGGTGCCCCGGCACATGCACGGTCCAGCCGTCCAGCGTGTCCAGCAGCGCCACGTCGCCCGGCGCCATGTGGGTGTAGCCGCCGGCCGGCCAGTCGAAGGACGCGGCGGCGCTCACCAGTACCGCCCCCACCCCCTGGTGCCCCAGGTCCAGCTTGACCTGCTCGAAGGGCCGCTCCACCAGGAAGCCGGCGAAGGTGTGCACCACCGGGCGCAGTCCCGTGAGCGCCATTCCGGAAGCGGCCCCCACCAGCAGCTGCTCACGGATGCCGACGTTCACCACCCGGTCGGGGTGCCGGCGCCGGGCGGCCTCGAATCCGGCCATGCCGACCTCGGCGAGTACCACGGCGACCCGGGGGTCCTCGTCGAGCAGCCGGGAGACGACAGGGGCCAGACGATCACGCATGGTGTCCACGGGGATCGCTCCTCTTCTGGTAAGCGTGTTGGGTGAGTCGGGCGGGTCGATCGGGCGGTGGTGGGGGGGCGTCAGGCGGGCTTCGGCTCGACCCGGGCCACCACCGCGTGCGGCCGGCCCGGGTGCGGTGCGGTGAACGCGGCGTACAGCGCCTCGTGGTCGCGTCCGTCGACGGTGCGCGTCGACCAGCCGGCCGCCTCGAAGCGGGCCGCGATGCCGCCGGGCCGGGCGTGGCTGGCGGAGGCGTTGTCGATGACGACCACGTGCAGCCGCTCCAGGCCGGCCGGCCCGGCGAAGGCGATCGCCTCGTGGTTGCTGCCCTCGTCCAGCTCGGCGTCCCCGATCAGCGTCCACACGCGCGGCTCGTTCAGCCCCTGCGCCCGCAGCCCCAGGGCCGTCCCCACCGCGATCGGCAGTCCGTGCCCCAGTGAGCCGCTGCCGATCTCCGCGCCCGGCACCAGCGTCCGGTCGGGATGGTGGCCCAGCGGGGAGTCGAAGGAGCCGAAGCCCGGCAGCCACTCCACCGGCAGGAAGCCTTTGGCGGCCAGCACCGCGTAGTACGCCATCGGCCCGTGTCCCTTGGACAGCAGGAACCGGTCGCGCTCCGGGGCGTCGGCCGTCTGCGGACTCACCCGCAGCACGCGGTCGTACAGCACCCACAGCACGTCCAGCGTGGAGGTGGCGGCCGGTCCGTGCTTCTCGTCGCCGGTCATGAGACTCATCAGTCCGGGCACGTCCGCGTAACCGTACACACGCCTGGTTTCCTCGGTCGTCGTCATGCCGACGATGCTGCAACCTCAACCAAACTTGAGGTCAAGCGCGAAAAGGAGTGCGCGATCACCATCGCGAGTGCGGTATGGTTTCCGTGCGCGTTCGGCCGGGGGAATTCCCAGGTCAGACGGGCAACGGGACGTGGCGCAGCTTGGTAGCGCACTTGACTGGGGGTCAAGGGGTCGCAGGTTCAAATCCTGTCGTCCCGACTTGCGAGAGTCGCAGTTCAGAGGCCGTACCGGAGTCTTCCGGGCGGCCTCTTCGCCGTTCCCGGGCGCACCGGTTCTTCGTTCTCCCGCCTGCCGGGGCGGGCAAGCCCTCTGCTGCAACCACGGTTGAGCCGGCCCGCCGGCATACCGCGAAGGTTTACCCCGACGATCAAACGGAGGTTTGACGATCCCGGGCGGCCGGCGGCGTAGCTTCTGTGGCGAGCGAGGGGAACACCTCGCCGACGGGGGGCCGCAAGGGGGGCGGGCATGTACTCGACCGTGAAGAGGAACGGGGGATTCAGGGCGAGGACACTGCTCGCCCCGCTCTGCGCGGCGCTGACCATGAGCACCGTCGTGCTGGCGGGGTGCGGTGGGCCGGCGGACCGGCCCCCGGCCGGGAAGGGGACGGCGGCCGCGGCAGCGCGTGCGGGGGAGGCCCGTGATCTGACGGACGCCGAGCGGATCACGGTCGAACGCGCCGAGGAGATCCTGGTCGCCAGGTGCATGCGCGAGCGCGGCTTCCGGTACTGGCCGGGCCCGGTCGCCGGTCTCGCGGACCGGCAGGGCCACGGCTATGTGCTCACCGATGTCGCATGGGCGAAACGGTACGGCTACGGCAGGGAACTCGAGGAGCGGGCACGGCGCGCGCGGCTGGAGGACCGCAACACCGCCTACACCGAGCGCCTGAGCCGGCGGGACCTCGCCCGTTACAACAAGGCCCTCGACGGCACCCTCGAGAAGGACCCGCTGAAGGTGGAGCTGCCGCGCGGCGGCACGGTGTGGATGCCCCGCGACGGCTGCCGGGCGCGGGCCATGGCGGAGCTGTACGGCGATCTGCCCACCTGGTTCCGGGTGAAGAAGACGGTGCAGAGCCTCACCGCCCTCTACGCCCCGGACATCCTGGCCGACCCCCGCTTCAAGCGCGCGGTCGGGGCCTGGTCCGCCTGCATGCGCAAGGCCGGCCACCCCTACGCCACCCCGCGCGAGATCCGCGAGCAACGGCCCCGGATCACCAGGGGCATGAGCCCGAAGGAAGCGCGGGCCGCCGAGGTGAGGCTCGCCGTCGCGGAGGCGACCTGCGCCGACCGCACCCCGCTGGCGCGCACCGCACGCAGCCTGGAGAAGCGGCTGCGCGAGGAGAAGCTGCGCCCCTACCGCGACGACATCGCCACCTTCCGGCGGATGAGCCTCACCGCGCTCTTCCGCGCCCGGGCCCTGGAGGCCGACGCGGCAACGCCCTGACCGGGACGAGGACTTCCGCGGCGCCCGCGCCGCGGAACGCACCACCGAACACCACACGCGTCACACACGTCGCATCCGCACGACCGACTCGAAGGGGGAACTCTCATGCGCAAGATCTCCGCCGTCCTGACGGCGCTCGGCATCGCCTCGCTGAGCCTGGCCGTCCCGGCGGCCACCGCCCACGCGGCCGCACAGCCCGTCCACACCTGCAAGGACGCCTGGTACGGCGCGACCTCCGGCTACTTCTACGCCTATGACGGCATCAACTGCGTCGGTTTCCTGGGCAAGGCCTCGGGCAACGACTCCAACTGGGGCAACGGCTCGGGCCCGTTCCAGGGCGGCGACACCAACAAGGCCGGCTCCGTGCTGAACAAGGGCACCTCCGGCATGGCCGTGGCCGTCTACAACGGCACCGGCACCGACTGGGGCGGCGGCTACAGCTGCCTGGCCCGCTCCGAGTACTACGCGAGCAACCTCAGCGACGACAAGTTCAGCAGCGGCGCCGGAGTCAACAACGGCATCAGCTCGCACCGCTGGGCGTGGAACTCCGAGTGCTACGGCCACTTCTGGGCCCGCTGCCGCATGCCGGGCATGGACGGCATCGCCGCCACCGAGCGCATCCTCGCCGAGGCCGCCGCCGGACCCGGGACCCCGGAGCAGGAGCCCGGCCTGCCGCGCGTGCTGGTGCTCACCACCTTCGACCTCGACGAGTACGTGTACGCCGCGCTGCGCGCCGGGGCGTCCGGCTTCCTCCTGAAGGACACCGGACCGGAACGGCTGCTGGAGGCGGTCCACGCCGTGGCACGCGGCGACATGCTCTTCGCCCCGAGCGTGACCCGCCGGCTCATCGAGGCCTACGTCCAGCGCGCGGAGCCGGTGCCGGACTCCCCGGCGTCCCTGGAGGCGCTCACCGCACGGGAGCGCGAGGTGCTGCGGCTGACCGCGCGCGGACTGTCCAACACCGAGATCGCCGAGCAGCTCTTCATCAGCGAGGCGACGGTCAAGACCCACCTGAACCGCACCATGACCAAGCTCGACCTGGACAGCCGCGCCCAGGCCGTCGTCGTGGCCTACGAGACCGGCCTGGTGGTGCCCGGGGGCTCCGCGGGCTGACCACGCGCATGCCCCGGGGGGGGCATTCGGGCGAATCCTTCGGTCTTGCACTTGATGTTGCGCTTTGTCCTGTTTAACGTTCGCCGGGTAAGCAGCACCGCGGGGTCTCACACCCGCGCCGCCGTCCCGGAAGCGAGGTGTGGAGCGCGTGCACGCGAGGTGCGGACGCCCCAGGAGGGCGCGGCGGATGCGGGCGGTCGTCGCGCTGACGCTGCTGGCCGCGACGCTCGCGGCCTGCGGCGACGACGAGGACTCCGGCGGCCGGCGCACCATCAACTGGTACAACTTCCCGGATGACTCCGGCGCCCTGCAGAAGGCCGCCGACCGGTGCAGCCAGGCCTCCGGCGGCCGCTACCGCATCGTCTACAACAAGCTGCCCCGCGCCGCCGACGGCCAGCGCCAGCAGTTGGTCCGCCGCCTCGCCGCCGAGGACGACTCCATGGACATCCTCGGCCTCGACGTCACCTGGGCCGCCGAGTTCGCCGAGGCCGGCTGGGTCCGCGAGTGGACCGGCGAGCGGAAGCGGCAGGCCATGGAGGGCACCCTGCGGGTGCCGATCCAGACGGCCACCTGGAAGGGCAAGCTGTACGCCGTCCCGTACAACACCAACACCCAGCTGCTGTGGTACCGCAAGGACCTGGTGCCAACCCCGCCGAAGACCTGGGCGGAGATGCTGGAGATGTCCCGCGAACTGGCCCGGCAGGGCAAGCCGCACTACGTGGAGATCCAGGGCGCCCAGTACGAGGGCCTCACCGTCTGGTTCAACACACTCATCAGCAGCGCGGGCGGCTCCATCCTCAACGCCAGTGCCACCGAGCCCTCGCTCGGCGCCCCGGCCGTCCGCGCCGCCTCGATCATGCGGGAGCTCGCGAACTCCCCGGCCGCCGACCCCTCGCTGCCCAACCAGATGGAGGACGCCAACCGCCTCGCCATGGAGGCGGGAGTGGCCGCGTTCCAGCTCAACTACCCGTTCGTCTATCCCTCGATGAAGGCGAACAACCCGAAGCTGTTCAAGAACTTCGCCTGGGCGCCCTACCCGCGCGTCGACGCCGGACGGCCCACCCGGACCACCATCGGCGGCATCGACCTCGCCGTCAGCTCCTACTCCCGCCACCCCGACCTCGCCTTCGAGGCCGCGCTGTGCCTGCGCAACCGGGAGAACCAGCTCACCGCGGCGCTCGAGGGCGGCCTGCCGCCCACCCTGCGCGCCCTGTACGACGAGCCGGCGTTCCAGAAGGAGTACCCCTTCCACCGGGAGGTGCTGACCGCGCTGCAGACGGCGAGCGTGCGGCCCCGGACCCCCGCCTACCAGAACGTGTCGATCGCCGTCTCGCACACGCTCTCCCCGCCCTCCGAGATCGAACCGGAGAGCTCCGTGGAGACCATCCGGGACCAGATCGACAAGGCCCTGCGATCCGAGGGTGTGATCCCGTGACCGACCGCCCACCGCGCGGCAAGGCGCTCTCGGAGGGTGCCCGGCAGGAGCGGCGCCTGGGCTGGCTGCTGTGCGCGCCGGCCGTGATCGTCATGCTCGCCGTGACCGCCTACCCCATCGGATACGCCGTCTACCTGTCCCTCCAGCGCTACGACCTGCGCTTCCCCGGCCGGGCCGAGTTCGTGGGCCTGGACAACTACGGGGCCGTGCTGTCCTCGTCGTTCTGGTGGGACGCCTTCTGGGTCACGCTGTTCATCACCGGCGTGTCCGTCGCCATCGAACTGGTCCTCGGCATGGGCCTCGCGCTGGTGATGCACCGCACCCTCTTCTGGCGGGGCACCGTCCGCACCGCCATCCTCATCCCGTACGGCATCGTCACCGTCGTCGCCGCGTTCTCCTGGCAGTACGCCTGGACACCCGACCTCGGCTACCTCGCCGAACTGCTGCCCGAGGGAGACGCCCCGCTGACCGAGCAGTGGCCCGCCCTGTGGCTGATCATCCTCGCCGAGGTGTGGAAGACGACCCCCTTCATGGCGCTGCTGCTGCTCGCCGGCCTCGCCCTCGTCCCCGAGGAGACGCTGAAGGCGGCGATGGTCGACGGCGCCACCGCCTGGCAGCGGTTCGTCCGGATCATGCTGCCCCTGATGAAACCGGCCATCCTCGTGGCGCTGCTCTTCCGCACCCTGGACGCCTTCCGGATCTTCGACAACATCTACATCCTCACCGCGGGCGCCCAGGACACCGGCTCCGTGTCCATCCTCGGCTACGACAACCTGTTCACCGCGCTGAACCTCGGCATCGGGTCGGCGATCTCGGTCCTGATCTTCATCTGCGTCGGGATCATCGCCTTCACCTTCGTCAAGCTGTTCGGCGCCGCCGCACCCGGCGCGGAGGTGAAGCGCTGATGGCCGCCGTCGGCAAGACCCACGCCACGCGATGGGCGATCGTCAATGTCGTCGTGGTGCTGTACGCCCTGTTCCCGGTGTGGTGGATCGCCGCGCTGTCGTTCAAGGACCCCAGCACCCTCACCGACGGCAGCTACATCCCCACCGACTGGACCCTGGAGAACTACAAGGGCATCTTCGACACGTCCGAGTTCACCCGCGCCCTGATCAACTCCATCGGCATCGCCCTGATCGCCACCGTGATCGCGGTCGGCCTCGGCACCATGGCCGCCTACGCGGTCGCCCGGCTGAGGTTCCCCGGCAAGCGGCTGCTGATCGGCATGTCGCTGCTCATCGCCATGTTCCCGCCGATCTCCCTGGTGTCGCCGCTGTTCAACATCGAGCGCATCATCGGCATCTTCGACACCTGGCCCGGCCTGATCATCCCGTACATGACCTTCTCGCTGCCGCTGGCGATCTACACCCTGTCGGCGTTCTTCCGGGAGATCCCCTGGGACCTGGAGAAGGCGGCCAAGGTCGACGGGGCGACGGCCGCGCAGGCGTTCCGCCTGGTCATCGTGCCGCTCGCGGCACCCGGCGTGTTCACCACCGCCATCCTCGTGTTCATCTTCTGCTGGAACGACTTCCTCTTCGCGATCTCGCTGACCTCCACCGAGTCCGCCCGGACGGTGCCGGCCGCGATCGCGTTCTTCACCGGCAGCTCCCAGTTCCAGCAGCCCACCGGGTCGATCGCCGCCGCCGCCGTGGTGATCACCATCCCGATCATCGTGTTCGTCCTGCTCTTCCAGCGGCGGATCGTCGCCGGCCTCACGTCCGGCGCGGTCAAGGGATGAGTCCGAAGGCAAGGAGGCGCCCCCCATGGCCGAGATCGTCCTCGAGGGAGTCAGCAAGCGTTACCCCGACGGATCCCTCGCCGTGCAGGGAGTGGACCTGGACATCGCCGACGGCGAGTTCGTGATCCTGGTCGGCCCGTCCGGCTGCGGCAAGTCCACCACGCTCAACATGATCGCCGGGCTGGAGGACATCACCGAGGGCACGCTGCGCATCGACGGCCGGGTCGTCAACGACCTCCCGCCCAAGGAACGCGACGTCGCCATGGTGTTCCAGAGCTACGCCCTCTACCCGCACATGAGCGTGCGGGAGAACATGGGCTTCCCGCTGCGCCTGGCCAAGGTCGACAAGGCGACCATCGACGCCAAGGTGGAGGAGGCCGCGCGGATCCTCGACCTCACCGACTTCCTGGACCGCAAGCCCTCGAACCTCTCCGGCGGCCAGCGCCAGCGGGTCGCCATGGGCCGGGCCATCGTGCGCGACCCCAAGGCGTTCCTGATGGACGAGCCGCTGTCCAACCTGGACGCCAAGCTCCGGGTGCAGATGCGCACCCAGATCTCCCGGCTGCAGCGGCGCCTGGGCACCACCACCGTGTACGTCACCCACGACCAGACCGAGGCGATGACCCTCGGCGACCGCGTCGTCGTGATGCGGCAGGGCGTGGTCCAGCAGGTCGGCACCCCCGCCGAGCTCTACGACCACCCGCGCAACCTGTTCGTCGCCGGCTTCATCGGCTCCCCGGCGATGAACTTCGTGCACGCCACCCTGGAGGCGGGCCGGCTGCGCACACCGCTCGGCGAGTTGCCGCTGCCGGACGCGGCGCGGCAGGCGCTGGAGCGGCAGAAGGCGCCCCGCGAGATGATCCTGGGGCTGCGTCCCGAGGCCTTCGAGGACATCGCCCTCGCCCCGGACACGGGCGGCCCCACCGTCACCGCCACCGTGGACGTGCTGGAGTCGCTGGGCTCGGACGCGTACGTCTACTTCAGCGCCGAGGGCGGACCGGTGAGCACCGCCGAGCTGGACGAACTGGCCACCGACTCGGGCGCCCGCGACACCGGCGCCGGGGGCGCACAGCAGGTCGTGGCGCGGGTGAACGCCGGCACCCGTGCCCGCGAGGGCGCGCCGATCGTGCTGCGGGTGGACATGGGCAAGGCGCATGTCTTCGACCCGGCCACCGGCACCAACCTCACGCACCCGGAGAAGACCGGAACCTGAGCCGGGCGCGTGCCGTGGTCAGATCGCGCAGCCCGCGTGCGCCAGTGCCTGCTTCAGCAGCACCCCGTGCCCGCCCGGCATCTCGCTCTGCACCGCCTCCGACACGGCCTCCTGCGGGCTGAACCACACCAGGTCCAGCGCGTCCTGCCGGGGCCGGCAGTCGCCCGTCACCGGCACGATGTAGGCCAGCGACACCGCGTGCTGGCGCGGGTCGTGGAACGGGGTGACGCCCAGCGTGGGGAAGTACTCGGCGACCGTGAACGGCTGGAGCGAGGCCGGCACGCGGGGCAGCGCCACCGGGCCCAGGTCCTTCTCCAGGTGCCGCAGCAGGGCGTCGCGCACCCGCTCGTGGTGCAGGACGCGGCCGGAGACGAGCGTCCGGCTGACCGTTCCGTCGGGGCCGATGCGCAGCAGCAGCCCGACGCTGGTGACTTCGCCGCTGTCGTCCACCCGCACCGGAACGGCCTCGACGTACAGGATCGGCATGCGGGCGCGGGCCGACTCCAGCTCGTCGGAGGTCAGCCAGCCCGGCGTGGTCTCGGTCATGTCAGACATTGCTTGATCATACTTTCGACGGTGCGGGACTGCGGTGAAGCCGGTCGTACACCCGGCGGCCGGCCGGTGCCCGGGCCCCGTGCGGGGCGCGGACCCGGCCGGAGCGGGGTCAGGGTTTCACGCCCACCGCCCCGTACTGCGGTACCACGACGGCCGAGTCGGAGGCGGCACGCCACCGGGAGCAGGACACCAGGCCCGGCTCCACCAGTTCCAGGCCCTCGAAGAAGGCGGCGATCTCGGTGCCGCTGCGGGCGGTGATCGGGGGAGTGGCGTTCTTGTTCCAGAACTCCATCGCGGGGACCTGGAGTTCACCGCCGACCTCGGGGTCGAAGGTCGGGTGGGTGAGCACCAGGAAGCTGCCGGAGGGCACCGCGGCCATGACCCGGCGCACGATGTCACGGGCCTCGGCGGTGTCGAGGACGAAGTTGAGGATGCCCAGCATCATCACCGCGACCGGACGGTCGAGGTCGAGGGTGTTCGCGGCCCGCCTCAGGATCGCGTCGGGGTCGTGCACATCGGCGTCGATGTAGTCGGTGGCGCCGTCGCGGGTGCCGGTGAGCAGGGTGCGGGCGTGCGCCAGCACGATCGGGTCGTTGTCGACGTAGACGATCCGGGCGTCGGGCGCGATCCGCTGGGCGATCTCATGGGTGTTGTCCGCGGTCGGCAGTCCGGTGCCGATGTCGAGGAACTGCCGCACTCCGCGCTCCGCGGCCAGGTAGGTCACGGCCCGGCCCAGGAATGCGCTCCCTGGTGACGCCGCTGCACAACCTCGGAGTCGTGGCCATCGCCTCCCAGATGTGCCTGGTGTACATGGTCTGAATCGACCCGGGTTTGATGGAGATCATCAAGACCCGGAAGGATGCCGATCATGGCTGCTCCCCGTAAGTACCCCGATGAACTGCGTGAGCGTGCGACGCGTCTGGCGGTCGAGGCTCGCAAGGACCCGGCCGGCCGGGCCGGTGCGATCAAGCGCGTCGCCGACCAGCTCGACGTACACCCCGAGGCACTGCGTGGGTGGGTGAAGCGGGCGGAGATCGACACGGGTGTCGTGGCCGGCACCACGAGCGCGGAGGCCGCGCGGATCGCGGAGCTGGAGCGGGAGGTGAAGGAACTGCGGCGGGCGAACGCGATCCTGAAGTCCGCCTCGGCTTTCTTCGCCGCGGAGCTGGACCGTCCACTGCGCTGAAGGTCGCCTACATCGACCGCCACAAAGAGGAGTTCGGCGTCCAGCCGATCTGCGATGCCCTGAAGGACACGGACGCCGCGATCGCGCCGAGCACCTACTACGCCGCCCACACCCGCCCCGAAGCCGCCCGCACCGTCCGGGACCGGGAGCTGACCGAGGAGATCCGCGTGATCCATCGCGACAACTACGGCGTCTATGGCGCCCGCAAGATCCACGCCGCCCTGCGGCGCAAGGGACGTCCGGTGGCCCGCTGCACGGTCGAGCGCCTCATGCGCGCGGACGGCCTGCGCGGCGTGGTCCGGGCCAAGAGCCCGCGCACCACCCGGCCCGCGCCCGAAACGGGCCGGCCCGCCGACCTGGTCAACCGCGAGTTCACCGCCGACGCGCCCAACCAGCTGTGGGTGGCCGATATCACCTATATCAAGACGCACTCCGGCTGGGTGTATGCCGCGTTCGTCATCGACGTGTTCTCCCGGATGGTCGTCGGCTGGCAGGTATCCACCAGCCTCTACATCGAACTCGCCCTGGATGCCCTGGAGATGGCGATATGGAGACGCCGACGCGATGGTGCGGACCTGGCCGGACTCGTGCACCACTCCGATCGCGGCGTGCAATACCGTGCCATCCGCTACACCGAGCGCCTGGAAGAGACCGCCGCGGTCGCCTCGGTCGGATCTCGGGGCGATTCGTACGATAACGCCCTCGCCGAGGCGTTCAACAGCTTGTTCAAAGCCGAGCTGATTCGCAACAAGGGCCCCTGGACCGGCATCAACGACGTCGAGATCGCCGTCGCCGAGTACGTCGACTGGTTCAACCAGCGAAGGCTCCACGGCGAGCTCGACCACACCCCGCCCGCCGAGTACGAGGCTCTCCACGCAGCATCACCCGCACCCCAGACCACCCCCTGAAAACCAGCTAACCGACTCTCCACGAAACCCGGGGCTTGACAGTCAGCGGCCTGTACAAGGTCCAGGGACGGATGTGGCAGGACGGCACTGCCCTGTTCTACGTGCTACGCGTGCCGGAGTTCACGTTTCCCGGCGTCTCGCACCTCGTCTACGACAACGACTTCCTGGTCGTCGCTGGGACGTACATCACCGTCTTCTTCCTCGTCTACTTCCCTCTCGGCGTGCTGGTGCCCGCACTGCGCCCCTGGGCCGCCACCATGTCGATCAGCTTCCACATCGCCATCGCGCTGTTCATGGGCCTGACCGGTTTCGCCTTGACGATGATCGCCTGCGACCTCGTCTTCCTCGACAAGGAACTCGGCAGGGCGGTCTCCACAGTCAGTGATCTGGCCGTCCGGCTGAGCCGGCGCGCGCGGCACAGACAGGAGCGGAAAGATCACGCCTTGGAAGGCGCGCTCACCGAGGAGTCCGCGTGACCATCCAGGCACCCGTGACTAGAAACGAAGCGTCGGTGCCAGACGCCGGGCAAGCTCGTTCCACCAAGTCGACGTAGGAGAGACAGCCAGGAAATGGAATCAACTGTTCCCCCTCAACCAGCCGACGGCACAACGGTGGGACTGTTCTGGGTCGCATCGGACGGCGTATACGTGGGAGCTCCGGCCATGGCACCGGCTCCCAACGTGATTCTCACGCCGTCGGGGCCCCGCGTCACCGGCCCGCACCCGTGTAGCTGGGCATGGTCGGACATTGCCGGCCTCGAGGTCACCGAAGTCCCGGTCCGCTCGACAGCGCGACGATGGGCCATCCATGCCGCGAGCTTCGCCGCTGCGGCCCTGGACGCCTGGGTGCCGAGCAGCCCCACCGAGATGACCGTGTCCCTCACCACGCCGGACGGCACATTCCAAACACCCGTCTACTCAAGCGCCGCCGTCGCCTACTCCCACCGCGAAGTTGCTCTCTCACGCCAGTTGATCAGCCGCTTCACCCAGGGCGCCGCCACGTCCGCCATCATGACCGAGTGGTGGGAACAGACGCGGCCCGTCAGGGTCCTCCGGTCACGCGAGCGGGAGGCCCTGCTCGAACTCTGGCTCACACGCAGTTGACACACCACGGAGACGAGGAAAAGCCTGTGCGCATCGCCCCCTCGGCACCCGGCAGTCCCGACGCGCCCATCCTGGGCTTCGACGGTGACTGCGCCTTTTGCCAGGCGACCATCGCCCGCCTGCAACGCCATGCCCGGCCCCGAATACAGGCCACGCCGTGGCAGGCCCTGCCCGACCACGTCACCCGGCCACACCGAGAACGCCTCGACAGGGAGGTGCTCCTCTTCGAAGGGACCGGGGTGACCAGTTCCGGAGCGCAGGCACTCGGCGCCTACCTCGCGTCGTCCCCGCGCTTGCGCTACCGGGCCGCAGGCCGGCTCCTGCGCATGCCCGCCATCAAGCAGACCGCTCGGCTCGTCTACCGCCAGATCGCCGCCCACCGGCATCGCATGCCCGGCGGCACAGCGGCATGCACACTGCCCCGAACACACGGGTGAAGATCATCATGACCCGAGTTCCCACCTGCATACTCAGCAGCTTCCAGGCACCCCAGATCCTCCACGGCCACAGCCCGGACCTGTTCGTACAGATCGGTTCCCTGACCAAGACGCTCACCGCGACCGTCCTGACCGCCCTGGCCGACGGCGGCATTCTGGGATTTGACGATCCGCTGGAACTGTTCCTGCCGGCTCCCAGGGGCACGGGAATCACCCTGCGCCACCTTGCCGAGCACACCTCGGGCCTTCCCCGACTGCCTCCCGGGATCCGCGGGCGCGACCCCTACGCGGGCTTCGACGCCAAGGCCCTGGATTCGGTTGTACGTCACCTCGACACCCTGGTCACGGCTCCTGCGGGCAGCATCGAGGAATACTCCAACCTCGGATACGCCCTCCTTGGCGCCGCTCTGGTCGCGGCCACCGCCACCCCGTACGAGGAACTCTGCACTGCCACCTCCTCAGCCCGCTCGGCATCACCGACGTCGCCGCCGACCGCCGTCCGACAGACGACTGTGCCGCCGGGGGCTGTTCGGACGAACGCGGCGCCCCTGGACTATGACCGGCGCGATCCTTCCCGCCGGGGGGCTGTGGGCCACCCCCCGGGCCACCGCCCGCCTCGTCACCGATCTGCTTGTCGACCGTAAACTCGGTGAGCCGGCGCCAGCCTGGCAGAAAGCAGGGCGCATGCTGTGGCACGACGGCGCGACACGCGACGCCTCCGTTTTCGCCGGCGCCACACCGCAGGGCTGGATCCTCGTGCACCGCCTGTCCGGTGAGAGTGCCGCAACGGACAAGTTGGCCCTGGACACATTGAGAGCCTTCATCGATTTCTGAATAACAGCGGCTAACCTTGGCGTTTAACATGGGCCGTTCACCTGACCCGCTGATCTTGGTTCGTTCCTGGGCGAACTGGGCGGATGCTTTATCGGCACCCGCAGTGTTCGAGCAGCAGCGGGATATCGGCGGAGCTGAAGTCGGTGCGCAGTACCCTGCGCGGTGCGCGCCGTCCACCAGGTCATCGAGGGCGGCCCGCAGGTGGGCGGCGGCGGCCACGATCTCGTCCGTGGCCGGCAGCCGGCCGCCGACCAGGGGAACAGCGGAGCGCCCGCACCCTGGGCCGAGCGCGCGTCGGCAGGAGCGGGTGAAGGCCGCCCAGGGGCCGGGCTCCTCGGCGAGAGCGGCGCGTGCCTGGGCGACGAGCTGTTCCGGCTTCCGAATGTGCCGACTCCGCACGATCCGACGTACTGCCACGCTGCGTGTGCGAAGCGGACCCCGACTATGTCCTGGCAGGGCCGCGGTCCATGGCCCGGTAACGCTCAATGGACCATGACGTGAAGGGCCGCGCGCCGTACGGCGCGCGGCCCTCGGTAGTACTTGCCCGGTGAACCAGCGGTTCCGGTGCGCTGCGATCAGAGGGCGGCCTGGGCCCGGCTGGCCTGGGCCCGGCTGCCTTGGACTTCGAGTGGTTCGAGTCCAAGTACCCGGGCTGGTACGCGGAGTACGGCGCCTGGTGGGAGGCGTACAACCGGCTCAAGCACCCCGGTGCCAACAAGCCGATCGCCTTCGAGGAGGTCGGCTACCAGTACCCGCACCGCTGCTGGACGTGCATGGTGCCGTGCCTGGTCCGCCAGGACATGGTGGTCGACAAGGTCGACGGCCAGTGGCGCACCTACTGCTCCGAGACCTGCGCGTGGACGGACACCACCGCGTTCAGGCCGGAGTACGAGGGGCGGGCCACCCCGTCGATGGGCCGGCTCACCGGCAAGCGCGAGTGGGAGACCTGCTACCACGGGCAAGACCTCGCCGACATCGTCAAGGACCTCGGCTACGTGCGCGACGACGGCAAGACCCTCGTCCCGCAGCCGCACCTCGACCTCGACGACCCGAAGAAGCCGTGGACGCTCGACGACATCCGGGGCAACACCTTCATCAGCCCCAACGTGTCGCTCAACGAGATGTCCGACGAGGAGCGCGAGGCGCACGTCGCGGACTACCGCAGCCGCAGCAACATCACCCCGTCGATGCTCCGACCCGTACCGCCAGGGGCCGAAACCCTGCCCCCTACCGCCAGGGAGGGAACAGCGGGGGCGCGCCGCCGTCGCGGGCACCACCAGGTGCGGCGCGACCCTGCCGAACCCCCTCCCGGAAGGCTGGTCTTTGTGGGCGACAAGCACCGCATCCGATTCGAACCGGTCGGCATCGAGATCGAGGCCGACGAGGACGAGACCGTACTCGACGCCACGTTCCGCCAGGGCGTCAGTCTCATGCACGGCTGCAAGGAGGGCCAGTGCTCCTCCTGCAAGTCATTCCCGCTCGACGGCGACCAGCAGATGGAGCGCTACTCCACCTTCGCGCCGGCCGACTACGAGAGTGAGGAGGGGTACGTCCTGCTCTGTCGGACGCACGCCTACGGCGATCTCAGCGTCGAACTCATCAACTACGACGAGGAGATGCTGCTCTCCGGCATCCCGCCCCGCCAGGCCCGCGCCACGGTCGCCGCCGTGCAGTCCCTCAGCCACGACATCACCCGACTCGTGCTCGATGTCCACCCCGCCGACGAACTCCCCTACCGGACCGGGCAGTACGTGGACATCGAGGTGCCCGGAACAGACCAGTGGCGATCCTTCTCCATGGCGGGTCTGCCCGCCGAGGGGCCGGGCGGCAAGCTGGAGTTCATCATCAAGCGCTACCCGGGCGGAAGGCTCTCCGGGATGCTCAACGGCGCCCTGCGCCCCGGCGACCCGCTCACGGTCAAGGCCCGTACGGCACCTGCGTGATGCGCGACGCGCCGGACCGCGACCTGATCCTGCTCGCGGGCGGCGCCGGCATGGCCCCGATCATGGCCCAGCTGCGCGGCCTGGCCGCGACCGGCAGCACCCGGCGCATCCGGTTCTACTACGGGGCGCGCACCGAGCGGGACCTGTTCGCCCTCGACGAGATCGCGGAACTCGGGTCCGGACTGGCGGACTTCGCGTTCGTGCCCGCCCTCTCCGAGGCCGCCTCGGGCAGCTACGAGCAGGGGCTGATCACCGAGGTCGTCGACCGGCACGAGGGCGACCTGTCGAGCGCCGACGCGTATCTGTGCGGACCTCCGCCGATGTGCGACGCCGCGATGGAACTGCTCACCGGCAAAGGCATGCCCGAGGAACGGATCTTCCTGGACAAGTTCACCACGTCCACCGGCACCTGACATGCCAGCAGCTGATCACCCAGTACCGAACCTCACTTCACCCGACCGACGCGAGGAGCCGTACGCATGACCACGCAAGCCGACGGACTGGTCAAGGGGGAACGCAGCTTCCCCAAGCCGCAGTTCACCGACGCCGAGGCGGGAGCACTGGTCTTCCCCAGTTCCGGCAGCCGGGCGTTCACCTACTACAAGCCGCAGAAGATGCGGGCCACCATGTACGAGGACGTCACCTTCGACGTCCAGCCGGACCCGGAGCGCCACCTGCTCCAGGGCTGGATCTACGGCTTCGCCGACGGATCCTCCGGCTACCCGCAGGACTGGACCGAGCAGCGCTCCTGCGACTGGCACCGCTTCCGCGACCCGAACGAGGAGTGGGAGCAGACGATCTTCCGCAACAACGCCAACGTCGTGCGGCAGATCCAGCAGAACCTCGCCAACGCCCGCAAGGCCGACGCCTACCAGCAGTGGACGCCCACCTGGACGCACTTCGTGGAGCGAAACGTCGACGCCTGGATGCACGCCGAACAGGGCCTGGGCATGCACGTGTTCGTGGCGATCCAGCGGTCCGCCCCCACCAACATGATCAACAACGCCCTCGCGGTCAACGGCACCCACAAGCTCCGCTTCGCCCAGGACCTCGCTCTCTACAACCTGGACATCGAGGAGGAACTGCCCTCCTTCGACGGCTCCGCGCACATCCAGGCGTGGCAGAGCGACCCGGTCTGGCAGGGCGTGCGCGAGACGGTGGAGCGGCTGACCGCTGTGCAGGACTGGGCGGAGGCCGCCTTCGCCACCAACCTCGTCTTCGAGCCGCTCGTGGGCGAACTGTTCCGCAGCCAGTTGGTCATGCAGATCGCCGCCCGCAACGGCGACTTCACCACCCCGTCCGTGATCGGCGCCGGCGAGGGTGACTACGACCGCGACCTGCGCTGGACCCGCGCCCTGTTCGAGCTGCTGCTCGGCGACGAGAAGCACGGCGAGGCCAACCGCGCCACCGCGGAGCGCTGGCTGTCCCAGTGGCTGCCGCCCACTCTCGACGCCGCCCGCCGCCTCCAGCCGCTGTGGTCGCAGGCCGACGAGAAGGTCCTGCGCTTCGAGGACAGTCTCGACCGGGCCAAGGACCGGTTCGTACGACTCATGGACGGCCTCGGCCTCTCCGTCGCCTCCGCAGAAGGGACCCGCGGTGAACACCAAGCCCTCCTCCGCCTTCTCCTCCGACCGCAGCTCCTCCAACCGGTGCGGCGTCACGCTGATGAACAACCAGAACGGCCATGTCGTGGCCGACGTGATGCGCACCAAGGAGCACGTCACCGTCACCGACTACCCATCCTTGATCCGGGTGGACGGCGAACGCCTGCTTACCTTCGACTTCGAGGAGATCTCCGACGCCCTCGGCTTCGACTTCGGGGTGAGCGACTTCGAGGAGATCATGTCCACCCACTACGGCCGGATGGTCCACCTCGACGACCGCACCATCCTCTTCGCCAACCCCGAGGACGCGGCCGAGTACATCGACTTCGACCTTGTCCCCGTCGGCTGACCGCCACGGGCGCAGCCGCACTCAGCAGGAAGGCAGGCAACCGGTCATGTACCGCAAGGACGGCGTCGACTACTTCATCGTCGACGGGCACATCCACTTCTGGGACGCCAGCGAGGAGAACATCGCCAACAAGTACGGCGAGGGCTTCATCCGCTGCTTCTACGACTACCAGCGCAACCTCAGCCCGTAGGAGTGGGTCTGGCCGCTGGAGAAGTTCCGCAAGTACAGCGAGCAGGACCTGATCCACGACATCTTCGACACCGGGTACGCGGACTGGGCGATCTTCCAGCCGACGTATCTCGGCGAGTTCTACCGCGAGGGCTTCAACACCATCGAGCGGAACGGCGCGTTGGCCCGCAAGCACCCCGACCGGCTGATCGTCAACGGCGCCTTCGACCCGCGCGAGGGCGAGGCGGGCCTGGAGCGCCTGGAGGAGCTGCACGCCGAGTGGAACCTGCGCGGCGTCAAGCTCTACACCGCCGAGTGGCGTGGCTCCTCCAAGGGCTGGAAGCTGTCCGACCCGGAGGCCCAGGACTATCTGGCGCTGTGCGAGCGGCTCGGCATCCGCAACATCCACGTCCACAAGGGCCCCACCATCTGGCCGCTGAACCGGGACGCCTTCGACGTCGCCGACATCGACCACGCGGCCAGCGCCTTCCCCGGCCTGAACTTCATCGTCGAGCACTCCGGGCTGCCCCGTCTCGACGACTTCTGCTGGATCGCCACCCAGGAACCGAACGTCTACGCCGGCCTGTCCGTCGTGATGCCGTTCATCCACACCCGCCCCCGATACTTCGCCCAGATCATCGGCGAACTGCTGTACTGGCTCGACGAGGACCGCATCGTGTTCGGGAGCGACTACGCGATCTGGAGCCCCAAGTGGCTCATCGAACGGTTCGTCGACTTCCAGATCCCCGAGGACCTCCAGCCCGAGTACGGCGTCCTCACCACCGACGTCAAGCGCAAGATCCTCGGCCTCAACCACGCGCGGCTGTACGACCTGAAGGTCCCCGAAAGCGCGCAGGTCCCCGCCTCCGACGCGGCGGCAGCGGCATGACCGCTGTCACCGAGGCGGTGGACCGGGTCACCGCCGTCAACGCGGCACTGGCGGCGGTGCTCGACCCTGAACTCGACCGGCCCATCACCGACCTGGGCTTCGTGCGATCCGTCAGCGTGGGCTCCGACGGCTCGGTGGAGGCCAGACTCCGGCTGCCCACCTACTTCTGCGCCCCCAACTTCGCCTGGCTGATGGTGGAGGACGCCCGGCGCGCGCTGGCCGGGCTCTCCTGGGCGGGGGAATGCCGGGTGATCCTGGAGGACCACTTCGCCTCCGACGAGATCAACGAGGGCGTGGGCTGCGGCAAGACCTTCGCCGACGGTTCCCCGGCCTCGCCGATCCGGACCGCATGCAGGAACTGCGCGCCGTCTTCCTGCGCAAGGGGCACCTCGCCGCGCAGGCCCGGCTCGGCCGACGGCTCCTGGAACGCGGCTGGACCCTGCGACAACTCGGCGACGCGGTCCTCGGGGACCTGCCCGAGCGCCTCACGGTCACGGTCCGCAAGCGCCGCTCGCTGCTGGGCCTGCCGGCGGACCCCGGCGCCCCGCTGTTCGCGGACGACGCGGGGAAGGCCGTGCCCACCGTGGCGCTGGAGGGACACCTGCGTCGGGGTCGTATTGCGGGCGTCGGCATCGAGGCCAACACCCAGGTCTGCGAAAGCCTGTTGGTCACCCGCTACGGGCCGGACGACTGCGATACGGCAGCGGGCGGCGGCAGAAAGGAGGCAACGGCATGAAGGCCGTACGACTGCACGGTTACGAGCGCACCCCGGTACTCGACGACGTACCCGACCCGGTGGTCGCCGGGCCCCTCGACGTGATCGTCAGGATCGGCGGCGCCGGGGTGTGCCGCACCGACCTGCACATCATCGAGGGCCAGTGGGCGGCCAAGAGCGGGGTGGCCCTGCCGTACATCCAGGGGCACGAGAACGCGGGCTGGGTGGCTGAGGTCGGCGCGGCGGTCACCGGTCTCGCACCCGGTGACCCCGTCATCCTGCATCCGCTGGTCACCTGCGGGCTGTGCGCGGCCTGCCGGCGCGGCGACGACGTGCACTGCGCGGCGAGCATCGTCCCCGGCATCGACGCGGACGGCGGGTTCGCGGAGTACCTGCGCACCAACGCCCGCGCGGTCGTCCGGCTCGACCCGGGACTCGCTCCGGCGGACGTGGCCGCGCTCGCCGACGCCGGGCTCACCGCGTACCACGCGGCGAAGAAGGCGGCCCGCAGGCGGCGCCGCGGTGGTGGCGACGATCGCGATCACGATCGAGAGTGCGACCAGATCCCTCGAATAGCTGATCGATCCAGGCACCCGCAGGGCTGCCATGCCTAGGTGGTGCATGGCAGCCACTCCAAGGCCGGAGACGAGGCCACCGCACACGAGGGAGAGCGTAGTTCCGTCGCGCCCCGCGATGAGCATGCCGACTCCCACGGTCAGGACGGCCAGCACCCAGCTCACGATGGTCAGGGTGACGCCGTACCGCACGGTGACTCCATCGACCGTGAACCCGAGCATGGCGATGAAGTGCATCCCCCAGATCCCGGAGCCGAGTGTCAAGGCCCCGCCGACGAGCCATCCGAGGCCGTCCGGGAGGCCTCTGGCACGGTAACGCCCCGCGCAGCCCAGGCCGAGAGCGGAACCGATGCAGGCCGTGCTGTAGGCCAGCAGGGGAACGAAGGCATGGGAAAACAGATGCTGGTTGTGCGTCATCTCAGGCATGGATGGCCGCCGTTCGCATACATGTCAACAACTACGGGTCGCTGCCTCCGCGCCGCAGGCCCGCGGGGAGGGGGATCGGCGGCCGCGCGGCGTCAGTGATGAAGGCCCGGCGGGGTCGGCGGTGAGGACCGGGCCGGGCCCTGATCATTCATGTGCGCGTCAGGAGGGGCTGTATTCCCTCCCGACGCGCATCAACTCCTGCCTGGTGCGCGTGATCCGCTGGAAGTACCCGCTTCGGCCGGCTCGGTGGAGAACACCCGGCTGGCGAGGAAGTCCTCGGGCTCCAGCCGTATGAGATCGTCCTTCGACAGCGGTTCGGCGCCGCGGTCGACCAGCCGGTTGGCGTGCCGCAGCCGGGCGCGCTCCACGGCGTTGCGGACGCTGCGGGCGTTGGCGAACCGCGGCTGCTCGCGGCGTCTTTCGAGGTAGTCCCGGAAGGTGCTGCGCGCCTTTGGGGACAGCGCGTAGCGCTGCTCGCCCACGATGAGCTCGCCGATCTGCGCCAGCTCGTCGAGGGTGTAGTCGGGGAAGTCGATGTGGTGCGCGATCCGCGAGCTCATTCCCGGGTTGGACTGGAAGAAGGTGTCCATCCGGTCCTTGTACCCGGCGAGGATGACGACGAGGTCGTCGCGCTGGTTCTCCATGACCTGCAGCAGGATCTCGATGGCTTCCTGCCCGTAGTCGCGCTCGTTCTCCGCCCGGTACAGGTAGTAGGCCTCATCGATGAACAGCACGCCGCCCATCGCCCGTTTGAGGACCTCCTTGGTCTTGGGCGCGGTGTGTCCGACGTACTGCCCCACGAGGTCGTCGCGGGTGACCGCGACCAGATGACCGCGCTCGAGGTAGCCCAGCCGCTTGAGGAGCTCGGCCATGCGCAGCGCCACCGTGGTCTTCCCCGTGCCGGGACTGCCGGTGAAGGACATGTGGAGGTTGGGGCGGCTGGCCGAGAGGCCGAACCGTGCCCGTTGCCGGTCGACGAGCAGTAGCGCTGCGATCTCCCGGATGCGGGTCTTCACCGGGCGCAGCCCGACCAGGTCCCTGTCCAGCGCATCCAGCACCTCGTCGACACCCGAGTCCCGGCGCTCCGCATTGAGGTCGACGGTCGCGTCCTCGGGCAGGATCAGCTCGGCCGGATCCGGCGGCTCAGGCGGCCCGTCCGCTCCGGGCACCAGGCCGGGCGCGGACGGACGCATCCCGAAGACCGGACGCTCGTTGTCTGCACCGGTCATGTGCAACGTCGCCTCACTGGTTGGGGGCGTAACGCCGGCCGGCCGGGCTGTCGGTGGCGTACGCGTGCGTCGTGTACTGGATCCGACGGTCGCTCATCTCGTGCCGGTCAAGCCGGAAACCGGGCTCCTCGGCAGGCCGGTTGACGATGAACGACAGCGCGGTGGTCTGCCGGCCCAGCCGTGCGTCGTAGGCATTGACCCGGACGTAGCGGTTGGGGTACGCCTTCCGGCACTCGTTGACCTCGTACATCACGCCGGCGGCGTCCTTCAGGTCGAACATCGGCAGGCCCCACATCTCCCAGTAGTTGTTGCGGGGGTGAGGGTCGTCGGTGAACTCCACCGACAGCGGCCAGCCGTTGTCCAGCGCGTACTGGATCTGCTTCTCGATTTCCTCGTCGCTCAGGTCGGGCAGATAGGAGAAGGTGCCCTGGGTGATCCGCATGCTGTTCCTCCCAGCCGTCAGGCCGTCGTCGGGGTCGCGATGACGTCCGGCGTGTCGGTGGACTCATAGTTGAAGGTGATGTCGCCCCACGTGGACAGCGCGACCTCGAGCTCGCGGTTCTGCTTCGCCGCGGCCCGGAGGATGTCCGGACCCTCGGCGAGGTAGTCCCGGCCCTCGTTGCGCGCCTTGATCATCGCCTCGAGTGCGACGCGGTTGGCTGCGGCGCCGGCGGCGATGCCCATGGGGTGGCCGATCGTGCCGCCGCCGAACTGCAGGATCGTGTCCTCGCCGAGGTAGTGCAGCAGCTGGTGCATCTGCCCGGCGTGGATGCCGCCGGACGCGACCGGCATGACGCCGGCCATGGAGGCCCAGTCCTGCTCGAAGTACAGGCCCTTCACCGGGTCGGGGTCGACCTTGTCGAGCCGCAGCGTGTCGTAGAAGCCGCGCACCGTATTGGGGTCGCCCTCGAGCTTGCCGACGACCGTGCCCGCATGGATGTGGTCGACACCGGCCAGGCGCATCCACTTGGAGATGACCCGGAAGCTGACGCCGTGGGTCTTCTGCCGGGTGTATGTCCCATGGCCGGCGCGGTGGAGGTGCAGCAGAACCCCGTTGCGGCGGGCCCACTTCGCCATCGACTGGATCGCGGTGTAACCCACCGTCAGATCGATCATCACGACGACGCTGCCGAGCTCCTTGGCGAATTCGGCGCGCTCGTACATGTCCTCCATGGTCGCCGCGGTGACGTTGAGGTAGTGGCCCTTGATCTCACCGGTCTCCGCCTGCGCCCGGTTGACCGCCTCCATGCAGAACACGAACCGGTCCCGCCAGCGCATGAACGGCTGCGAGTTGATGTTCTCGTCGTCCTTGGTGAAGTCCAGACCGCCGCGCAGGGCCTCGTACACCACCCGGCCGTAGTTGCGCGCCGACAAGCCGAGCTTCGGCTTCACCGTCGCACCCAGCAGCGGGCGGCCGTACTTGTTGAGGTACTCCCGCTCCATCACGATGCCATGCGGGGGACCCTGGAACGTCTTGGTGTAGTGCGGCGGGATTCGCATGTCCTCGAGCCGCAGCGCCTTGAGCGGTTTGAACCCGAAGACGTTGCCGATGATCGACGAGGTGAGGTTCGCGATCGAGCCCTCCTCGAACAGGTCGAGGTCGTACGCGATGTAAGCGATGTACTGGCCCTCTGTGCCCGGCACCGGATCCACCCGGTAGCACTTGGCCTGGTAGTGGTCGTACGCCGTGAGACGGTCCGTCCACACCACCGTCCACGTGGCCGTCGAGGACTCGCCCGCCACCGCGGCGCCGGCCTCCTCGGGCGGCACGCCCGGCTGCGGCGTGATGCGGAACGCTGCGAGAACGTCTGTCGGCTTCGGCTCGTAGTCGGGCTGCCAGTAACCCATTTCGGCGTAGGGAATGACCCCGGCGCCCCAGCGTTCCGTCATGTTTCCTCCTGACGATGGGGTGTATCGGAATGTCCCCATGATGACCGGAGACATTTCGCATTTCCATCAAGTCTTTTTGCGGACACCTAAGTAATCGTTCAGGTGTTGACGCGGTGCTGGGTGGCAGCTCAGACGCGGGTGGGCCGAGCCATGGACGGTGTGCCCGGCCTGTGACTACTCCGATCGCGGGGCGACGGGCACGCCGAGGGTTGCGCACACCTCGACGTAGTCCTCCCATGTGTCGATGTCACGGGGGAGCGGCCGGTCCACCGCGAGTCGCTGCAGGCGGTCCGGAGGCGCGTGGTCGACGATCTTCCACACCGCCTTGTCGCCGTGCAGGCCCCGCAGGGTCGCGAAGGCGTCGGCCGAGAAGATGAACGGATGGCCGAACTGGCCCCGGTAGCTGGTGATCGCCGCCCAGCTGGGCATTGCCCGCCAGCGCACCAGAAGTTCGTCGATGACCGCTGTGTCGATCTCCGGCATGTCGCCGAGGAGGAGCATGACAGCAGCGCACTCGCCGGCCGCGTCGAGGCCCGCGAGCAGCGAGGACGCGCACCCGGAGCCGTAGGCGTCGTTACGCACGACACGCGCCCGTCCGGGATGCAACGACCGGACGACGTCGTCGCCACCACCGCCCACCACCACGACGACACGATCGAGCGAGGAGCGTTCGACGCGAGCGACCACCCGGGCGAGCACCGTGGTGTCGCCCAGCGGGAGCAGCTGCTTGGGGCGCCCCAGCCGGGTGGACGCGCCCGCCCCGAGCACGATGCCGACGACCGCTTGGGAGGCCGGCACGCTCGGGCCCGGCGCCACGCTCATGCGTGGATCGGTCCGTGCCCGTCGCGGAGCGGCCCCACCGCACCCGTGCGCCCGGCGCGGGCCGCGATGATCTCGGCGCAGATGGAGACGGCGGTCTCCTCGGGTGTCCGCGCCCCGAGGTCCAGGCCGATGGGTGCCAGGACCCGGGCGATGGCGGCGTCGTCGACGCCTTCCTCCTTCAGTCGCCTGACCCGGTCCGCGTGGGTCCGCCGGGAGCCCATCGCGCCGAGGTAGCCGACGTCGGTGCCGAGGGCTGTGACGATGGCCGGCACGTCGAATTTGGCGTCGTGCGTGAGCACGCAGACGGCGTCGCGGGGGCCGAGCGTGGGGCCGACCTCCTGCAGCAGCCGGTGCGGCCACTCGGCGACCACCGCATCGGCCATCGGGAACCGCTTCCGGGTGGCGAACACAGGTCGGGCGTCGCACACCGTCACGTGGTAGCCGAGAACCTTGGCGACCCGGGCGAGCGCGGCGGTGAAGTCGACTGCCCCGAAGATGAGCATGCGGGGGGGCGGCACGAACGACTCGATGAACACAGACACCGTGCTCCCGCAGGAATCGCCGTGCTCGCCGTAGTGCCGTACTGCGGTCGTCCCCGCGGCCAGCCCGAAGCGGGCGTCGAGGGCGACGACGCGGTCGAGGTCCGGGTCACCCAGGGAACCGACCGGCTCGACGGTCTCGTCGTGGCGAACCAGCAGCTTTGCGCCGGTGTTCGGCCCCTTGATCACCGTGGCCAGCGCGAACGGCGTGTTGTCGAGCTGCAGTCGGCGGACCTCGTCGTAGAGCGTCCACCAGTCGAGCGGTTCGACGTAGAGGTGGATCGTGCCCCCACAGGTGAGGCCCACGGCGAAGGCGTCGTCGTCGCTGTAGCCGAACGTCACGACGGTGCGGTCACCGGACGAGATGGCCTCAAGGCCCTCGGTCACGACCGCGCCCTCCACGCACCCGCCCGAGACCGAACCCGCCACCTCGCTGTCCTCGCTGACGGCCATGGCCGCACCCGGGAGCCGGGGGCCGCTGCCATCGACGTCGATCACCCGTGCGATGGCGACCCTCTTGCCCTGGGCTCGCCATCGGTCGAGGTCGTCCAGGATCTCCTTCACGGACTCTTCGCCTACCGGGTCAGCCAGAAGATGACAGCGGCGAGGACGACGAGGACGGCGGCCGGTGGGAGGGCACGCTTGAGGACGGCGC
>NZ_BAAAGU010000055.1:0-45584 GCF_039524635.1 Streptomyces thermocarboxydovorans
ACTCCCACCAGACCGCCGACCCTATGCCCCACCAGCGAAAACGCAGTCCTCACGTCCGGAAAGACAACAGCTTCTCACCCATGACGACGCCGATACGTCCCCTGGCGCTGTCCTTCGCCAGTTCACCGATGCCTGGTCTGGTCTGCTGTTTGCTCGCCATGCAAGGAGCATCGCGATCCGGAGACCGCCATCGAAAGGTCAGGCTGATTACCCAACTTGGGTAACATCGCGGCAAGTAGAGAACCAGCAACGTTGCGTAGCCCTCGCAGTGTGGGAGCTTGCCCAATGCCCGACGCCGACCGGCCGCAGGAACTGCCTGCCAGGTTGCTCACGGATCCCGAGATGATCAACGCGTGCCGGGCACGGGACTTCGCCCGAGTCTTCCGGCTGGTGAAGACCAGGGCGGGCATCTACCCGTCGATGATCGCCAGGCGGTGCGAGTTGACGCCCAGCCGAGTTGGTGAAGTCATGGCAGGCCGACGCCAGTTACTCCACATGGACGTCATTGAGCGCATCGCGGACGGCTTGCGCATCCCAGGGGACATGCTTGGGCTTGCCCGGCGGCCTTGGGAAACTCCCCAGGCTCTCGTCGTCACCGAGCGAGAGACGCCTCAGCAGCCGGAGCCGGAGAAACAGACCCCCGGCTCCTTGCCGGGTCCCGACGTGGACAGCATCCTGACGCTGGCCACCCGAACGAGCCTGAGCGCAGCAACACTCGAAGCCTTCCGGTCGTCTATCGAAGATTACTGGCGACGCGACGACCAGCACGGCGGCGAGGCTCTGAGGCCAGCCATCGTCGGCCAGCTGCGATATGTGGTCGGACTCTTGAAGGAGAGCCGACCGCCGTCCATCCAGAATGGCCTGTACGGAATCGCGGCCGAGCTGGCGCGCCTCACCGGCTGGACCTACTTCGACGCCCGCCAGTACAACCAGGCCCGCTCGTACTTCACTGAGGCCCTGCAACTGGCCAAGGAAATCGACGACCGCCAGTTCATGGCCAACGTCCTTGCCTGCATGAGCTTGCAGGCCACCTACCAGGACAAGCCCGCGGACTCCCTTGCCCTCGTGACCGCCGCCCAGGACCAAGCCCGCTCAGCCCTCGGCACCACCCCACGCGTCCTATCGATGCTGTCCATGCGCGAAGCCTTCGCCCATGCCACGCTCGGCAACCAGACGTCAACTCACCGGGCGATCGCCGAAGCCCACCGCCAGTTCGAGCAGATCCAGGCCACCGACCCGGACCCGGCATGGGTGACCTACTTCGATGAGCCGAAGCTGATCGTGGATACGGGCATCGCTCACGGCCGACTGGGGGAGGCAGCGACGGCCGAGCCCTTGATCGCGGATGCGCTGCGTCGGGAAGACCGCACCAATCAGCGTGGCCGGGCCTTTCACGCGTTCTGGTTGGCTCGCACTCAACTGGACCAAGGGAAGCTCGACCAGGCGTGCAGCACGGCCACGCAGGCTCTGGAGTCCGCTTCGGCAGTGGCCTCCGAGCGAGTGTCAGGCCACCTCAGGGAGTTCTACGACCAGTTGGCCCCATACGGGCAAGAGCCCGTAGCCCTGGCCTTCGAGGCACGGCTACGGGCGGTCCTCCCACCGGTCAGCGGATCGCTTCATCCATGAGCAGGTAGAGGAGGCCGACGAGGGATCCGCTGCTGACAATCTCCCGACGGTCGATCATGCCCCGCACCTCACTGAGGGGTATCCACTCGATGCGGTCAGACTCGTTCTTCTCCGTGGGCGGCCCGACGTAGGTCGCGCCGTTCGCGCGGAAGACATGGTGCTGCGAGTCGGTGATCCCGTTGGCCGGCTCGGCGTAAATCAGGGGCTTGATGGGGCCAGGACGCCAGCCCGTCTCTTCCAGGACTTCGCGAGCCGCTGCCTCTTCCGGGGACTCGCCCTCCTCGACCAGGCCCATGGGCAACTCCCAGGCCCAGGAATCCGTGATGAAGCGGTGCCGCCACATCATCAGCACCTCTTGGCGATCGTTGACCACGGCGGCCACGGCCAGGTGCCGCAGGCGAACGACGTGGTACTCCCACCTGCGCCCGTCAGGCTGCTGGACGTCGACCAGACACAGATTCACCCACTTGTTGGTGTAGACCTGTCGCTCACCGTGGGTCTTCCACTCCATACCTGCGGCCCCTCTCGATCGGTCTCCAGGATCTCAGACCAACAAGGCATGAGGGAGAGGCTTGAGCAACATTCACGTCAGATTGACGAAAATCCCAGTGGTGAGGCCGGTACTGCTGACTCCGTCCCGCATCAACCTTTGCCGTATGGGCTGATCAACGACTGTTTGCGCGGTACCGTGATGGGTCGGTAACGGTGCGTGTGGAGGAGGGGGCGGTGTCACAGTTCAGTGCCCGCAGTAAGGCCATCAACCCGAGCGCGTACAACGCACTGGCCGATGCGCTCTGGCTGATTTACTGGAACAAGGACCCTTTTGAGCTGTACGTCCGGGGCATGCTGCAGGAGCACAGTGAGCTGCTGGCGCAGCTGAACTTCCAGGCCACCAAGCGGGAAGTGTCAGGCCACCTAGTTAAGTTGCTGCGAGCCAATGAGGCCCGGTACCTGGACGTGACGGTTGCCCTAATGCTCGACATCGCCGCCATGGATCGGTTTCCGAACCTCGAACGACAGGTTGATGGTGCCGACAAGGTGGCTAGCGCGAAGGCTGCCGTAGCCGAATTGAAGCGATGGACAGCCAAGCAGCGTGAGGTCATCGAGGAGCACGAGGCGCACGCAGCCACCATCGCGGAGAGCGCCAAGCAGGCCCAGGACGGTCGGGCGTTCGCCCAGGCCCATGAGGAGCTGAGGCAACGGTTCATCGTCATGCACTCGGCCACCGACAAGCATCAGCGAGGCCGGGACTTCGAGGGCTTCATCAACGAGCTGTTCGGCCTGTACGACCTGGAGCCGCGGGCGTCATACAGCCTGGAGTACGAGCAGATCGATGGCGCGTTCTCCTTCGACACCGACCACTATGTGCTTGAGGCCAAGTGGTGGAAAGAGGCTATCGGTCGCCGCGAGCTGGATGTCTTCAAGTCCAACATCGAGCGCAAGGCCAAGAACACCCTCGGTCTCTACGTCAGCGTGAACGGCTTCACCTCCGATGCTTTGGCGGTCTACAGCTTCAGCACACCGTTCGTCACGATGGACGGGGGTGACTTCATGGCCGTGCTCGACCAGCGCATACGCCTGGATGAGCTGATGCGTCGTAAGAAGCGCCATGCCAGTGAGACTGGCCATTGCTTCCTCCCGGTCTCTGAAGTCTTCAAGGGGATCAACTGAGAACTCGGGGCGGTGGGTTCAGATCCCACCGCTTCCGTGTGATGGGCAGTTGGAGAGGCTCTTGACCAAGTCGGGGCGGAGGGCCCGGCGCGACGTGCGCGACGGCCGATCTCTTCGCGAACGTCTTGATCATCGCGCGCAGCAGATCGGGACTCGCCGCGGCGAGATTCTCCTCGGCGAGGGCGTGCAGGGGCAGACTGTCCGGTGCGGTCATCGTGCTGGTCTCCTTCGAAGACTTGGTCGTCTTGAGAGATCAGCCGGTGACCGTGCTCATATCCGGGCCCTCACCCCGACGCCGGACCAAACACCCGGATCAGGTGGGAACCCGTACACCACTTCCCAGGACGCAACCGCCGCCCCCGATCCTACGGATCAGAAGGTTGCAGGTTCGAATCCTGCCGAGTGCGCACAGATGAGAGGCCCCGGAGCGATCCGGGGCCTCTCGCGTTGTGCGGGGTGCGGGTGGCTGCGCCGGACGGCCGCCGCAGTCCCCCTCCGGCCTCCCAGGCCCCCAAGCTCTGATCTTGCTCAAAGGGCTATGGCAGCACCACAAGGGGCGGGGTCCCGCACCGGCCAAGAGGGACGACATCACTCTGGTGTCCGGGGTGCTGTACACGCTGGCCGCCGCGGCGATGGTGGCCGGTGCGCTGACCGCGCGCGTCGAGTGGTCCCTGTCCGCGGTCGGCACGTTCGCCCTGTTCGGCATTCTGCTGCCCGCCTTCGCCGCCAACGCGCTCATGATCATGGCGACGCGCGGCCCCGTCGAGGAGGTCACCGCTTGGCAGCGCGGTGCCGCCCGGGCCGTCGCCGCCGGCGGTGGACTGGTGTCGGTGGGGCTCGTCGGCTGAACGCCGTCGCCGGAGCCGGAGACGGCTCAGCGGAGCTGCTCGGCGAGGGCGACGATGATGCCGTCCGGGCCGCGGAGGTAGCAGAGCAGGTAGAGGTCCTCGTAGCGGGCGATCTCGCCGAGGAGCTCGGCGCCGTGCGGGCGCAGCCGGGCGACGGTGTCCTCGATGTCGTCGACGGCGAACATGATGCGGTGCGTGCCCAGCACGTTGTGCGGCTGGTCGCGCGGGCCGGTGATCAGCGCGGGGTTGCGGTACTTGGACAGCTCGATGCGGCCGTGGCCGTCCGGGGTGCGGAGCATCGCGATATCGCAGTGGACGCCGTCGAGTCCGGTGCACTGGTCGGCGAAGGTGCCCTGGATCTCTGTTCTACCCTCCAGCTCCATGCCGAGTTCCTCGAAGAACGCGATGGCGGCGTCCAGGTCCTCGACGACGATGCCGACGTTGTCCATCCGCTGGATCGCCATGCTGATCTCTCCCTCGCTCGTCCTGTGTGCGTCTCTCGGGCGGCCGGTCGCGCACTGAATCTGCCCGGGAGTCTGCCCGGTGGGGGCCGCCGGGGCACTCAGGTGTCGCCGGGAGTGTCGCCGGGCCGGGGTGGCGGGGCGTGCCGGCGGGCGGTCTCGGACGGGTGGCGGGGGGTGTGGCGCCGCACGGCCTCGCTGAGATGGCGGGACAGGGCCGTCGCCGCCGCCGTGAGGAAGATGAACGTGTAGAGGATCTGCAGGATCGTGACCAGTCGGGCGGACTGGCCGCGCGGGGTGATGTCGCCGTAGCCGATGGTCGCGAGGGTGACCAGGGTGAAGTAGATGCCGTCCAGGCGGGTCGCGAGACCGCCCGCCATCTCACCGGGTTGCTCGGCCAGGCGCTGGTAGGTGGTCGCGAAGGTCAGCACGGACAGGCACATCAGCAGGGGGATGACCAGGCCCGGGCGGGCGTTCGGCCGGTGCAGCAGGACGTGGACGATCTGCCGCAGCAGCAGCGCGGCCACCAGAGCCAGGGCGAGCCCGAAGAGGACCCAGCTGAGGACCGGGCGGCGCGGCCCCAGACGGTCCAGCGGAAGCAGGAAGTACGCGGTGACCATGGCCGTCATGCCCGCTGCCTCCAGCAGCCACGGCCACAGCGCAGTCCACACCGTCGAAGGTGGTGGTCGTCTGCCTTCCATGCGGGAGCAGAAGGGGAAGGCCGCGGGACCCTAGGCGCGGGACTCGCGGCGTGGGGCGCAAAGGGCCCAGATGATGAATCCGTCGATGACGATGAGAACGATCGACCAGACCGGGGCGTGGGGCAGCCACAGGAAGTTGGCGATCATGCTCAGTCCGGCGAGAGCCACACCCACGGCGCGGGCCCAGGCTCCCCCCTGGAACAGGGCCAGGCCGGCCAGGAACACGAGGGCTCCGAGGATCAGGTGGATCCAGCCCCAACCGGTCACGCTGAACTCGTAGGTCCAGTTCTGGGTGACGACGAAGACGTCGTCCTCGGCGATGGCGGCGATGCCCTGGAAGATCGCCATGATGCCGCCGAAGGTCATCAGGACGGCCGCGGCTCCGGTCCATCCCGTGGCCCAGGCGCTCTCCGCGGCGAAGCCGCCGCGACGATGTCCGGTACCGGTGACGTTGCTGCTGGCCATGTGCTCGCCCTCTCAGCTCTCCCCGAGTAATGGCGTTCCGATGACCAGACTTCCACTCCCGGCGGCACTCGGCATGTCGGCGACATGACGCCCGCGACGGGGTGTTTGCGGGCGCCGGAGGCTGTCGGTGGGGGCGCCTAGGCTCGTCGGTGATGGCACAGGCATGGCGTTGCTCGGGGCTCAGGTGGTCGGCGGACGGCGGTCCCGCGCTGGTGTGGGACGGCGGGCGGCGCAGTGCGCTGACCTGGGGGAAGCGGGTGGCCTTCGGGGTCGCTCCGGCCGCCGAGGGGGGTGTGCGCCGGTGCGCCGGGGCGCGGGGGCACGTCTGTCCGTCGGCGGCGGTGGTGCCGGGCCGCAGTACGGGGGCCCGGTGCGAGGAGTGCGCGCGCCTTGACCGGGCGCACTCCGTGGCAGCCGACACGCTCGCCGATGATCCCCGGCCGTACCGCGTCTATCTGGCGTGGTTCGGCCCCGGGATGACCAAGGCCGGGATCACGGCGGTGGAGCGCGGCCCGGCGCGGCTGCTGGAGCAGGGCGCCGTGTGCTTCAGCTGGCTGGGCACCGGGCCGCTGATGGCGGCGCGGCGCACCGAGGAGCTGCTGCGGGCCGCGCTGGGAGTGCCGGACCGCATCCCCTACGTCCGCAAGCGCGCCGTACGGGCCCTGCTGCCGCGGGGCGAGGAGGAACGGGCGGCGGAACTGGCCCGGCTGCACGCACGGGCGGTCGCCCTGGACGGTTGGCCCGAGTCGCTGGAGCGCGAGCCGTTCCGGCCCGTCGACCATGTCCGCGCCTTCGGGCTCGAGAGCCTGCCGCCCGCCGTGGGGGCGGTGAGCGAGCTGGTCGCCGGGGGCGCGGTGATCGGGGAGCTGGTGGCCGCCGCCGGGCCCGACCTGCACCTGGCGACCGGGGCGGGCGTCGTGGTGCTGGACACACGGTTGCTGACCGGGTGGCCTCTGCTCCCGGCGCAGGGGCGGGAACTGTCGGTGCCGGTCAGGGAGTACGGGGCGGTCGAGGACGCGGTGGTGCAGGAGGGCTTGTTCTGACGGCGACAGGGTGTGGACGCGGGGCGGGCCCAGAGGTGATCGTGGACGGCATGTGTGATCACCTCACGGCGGCGGCGACCGCGAGCGACGACCGAGCCGGAATCCATGGTCCAGGGCTGTCCGACTCCGCCCGGGCGGAGGCCCGTGATGTGCGGCGCTTCTGGGAGGGGCTGGGCCTGACCGGCCTGGTCGATGTGCACACGCACTTCATGCCGGAGCGGGTGCTGCACAAGGTGTGGGCCTACTTCGACGGTCTCGGCCCGCTGACCGGCGGCATCGAGTGGCCGATCGCCTATCGCGCCGAGGAGCGGGAACGGGCCGAGCTGCTCAGGGCGTTCGGCGTCCGGGCCTTCACCGCCATGCTCTACCCGCACAAGCCCGGGATGGCCCGCTGGCTCAACGACTGGGCGGCCGGCTTCGCCGCCCGCACGCCCGACTGCCTGCACACCGCCACCCTCTTCCCCGAGGACGGCGTGGAGGCGTATGTGCGGGAGGCCGTGGAGGCGGGGGCGCGGGTCTTCAAGGCGCATGTGCAGGTGGGCGCCTACGATCCGGCCGACCCGGCGCTGGACGGCGCCTGGGGTCTGCTCGCCGAGGCCGGCCTGCCCGTGGTGATCCACTGCGGTTCCGGTCCCGCGCCCGGCAAGCACACCGGTCCGGAGCCTGTCGCCCGCGTGCTGGCACGGCACCCCCGGCTGCGGCTGATCGTGGCGCACCTCGGCATGCCCGAGTACGAGGACTTCCTGGACCTCGCCGAGCGCTACGAGGAGGTGCGGCTGGACACCACCATGGCCTTCACCGACTTCACCGAGCGTCTGGCGCCGTTCCCCGGGCGGGCCCTGCCCCGGCTGGCCGGACTGCGCGAGAGGATCCTGCTCGGCTCCGACTTCCCCAACATCCCCTACCCCTACCTCCACCAGCTGCACGCCCTGGAGCGGCTGGGCCTCGGGGAGGCCTGGCTGCGGGCGGTGTGCCACGACAACGCCGCCCGGCTCTTCGGCATCGACGACTGAGGCCGGCCGAGAGGCCGGACGACTGCGGTCGGTCGAGAGACCGGACGACTGCGGCCGGACGCGAGGCCGGACGACTGGGGCCAGCCAAGGGGCCGGACGACTGCCGCCGGACGACAGGCCGAGAGGGAGTCCGGCCGAGAGGTCCGGATCGCGCATGTTTCACGTGAAACGTGCGGCACGCCGAGGGGCGCGGGCGCAGGGACCCGGCATTTCTCAGCGAATTCACAGATTGCCGCAAGCGTCTTCTCAGAGCGCCTCGCCAGGGTGACCGTCATGACCACGCTTTCGCCCCAGGGGCGCACCGAACTGCTGAGGCCGGACGGGAGCCCCGTCCGGGTGCTGGTGGTGGACGACGAGCAGGCGATCACCGAGCTGCTGTCCATGGCCCTGCGCTACGAGGGCTGGCAGATTCGCAGCGCGGAGAACGGCCAGGACGCCGTACGGGCCGCACGCGAGTTCCGGCCCGATGCCGTCGTCCTGGACATGATGCTGCCGGACCTGGACGGCCTCGCCGTGCTCAGCCGGCTGCGCCGTGAGCTGCCGGATGTGCCCGTGCTGTTCCTGACCGCCAAGGACGCCGTCGAGGACCGTATCGCCGGACTCACCGCGGGCGGGGACGACTACGTCACCAAGCCGTTCAGCCTGGAGGAGGTCGTCGCGCGGGTGCGCGGGCTGATCCGGCGTTCCGGAGCGGCCGACCGGCGGCCGGAGTCCGTGCTGGTGGTCGGCGACCTCACCCTCGACGAGGACAGTCACGAGGTCACCCGGGGCGGGGACAGCATCCATCTGACCGCCACCGAGTTCGAGCTGCTGCGCTACCTGATGCGCAATCCGCGGCGCGTGCTCAGCAAGGCGCAGATCCTCGACCGGGTGTGGTCCTACGACTTCGGCGGGCAGGCCAACGTCGTCGAGCTGTACATCTCGTATCTGCGCCGGAAGATCGACGCCGGGCGGGAGCCGATGATCCACACCCGGCGGGGCGCCGGTTACATGATCAAGCCCGCGCCAGCTACATGGCGGGCATCTTCCACGAGTACTACACGGTGGCCCTCGCCCCGTACCTGGCCGCCGTCGCCGGGCCGGGCGCGACCCTGCTGTGGGAGAGGCGGCGCGCCCTCTGGCCCTCGCTCACCCTCGCGGCCGCCGTCACGGCCACGGCCGCCTGGGGATACGTCCTGCTGAACCGCACGCCCGGCTACCAGCCGTGGCTGAGGTGGCTGGTGCTGGTCGGCGGGCTGCTCGCAGCCCTCGGCCTGATCTTCGCGGGCCGGGTCCGGCGGCCCGTGGCCCTCGCGGCGGCCGGCCTCGGCCTGGCGGCATCGCTGGCGGGCCCGACCGCGTACACGCTGAGCACGCTCCAGCAGGGCCACTCGGGTTCGATCGTCACGGCAGGCGCTGCGGGGTTCCGTACGGGCGGCGGCCCTGGCGGCGGTGCGGGGCCCGGCGGCGGCCCGGGCGGTGGCAACCCTGGCTGGCGGGGCTTCCCCGGCGGCGCACAGAACCAGCAAGGTCAGCTGGGCCCGCAGGGCCAGACCCCGCCCGGCGGCTTCCCCGGCGGCCCGACGGGCCGGAACGGCGGACCCCAGCAGAACGACGGCACCACGCCCCCCGACGGCGGAATGCCCGACGGCACCCCACCCGGCAACGGACCCGGAGGACGGAACGGAAGCTACGGACCCGGAGGACAGGGCGGAGGCACCCGACCCGGTGGCCGCGGCGGCGCCATGGGCGGCCTCCTCGGCGGCACCGACGTCGGCTCCGAGGCCAGGAAGCTGCTGGAGACCGACGCGGACGACTACACCTGGGCGGCGGCCGCCATCGGCGCCCAGAACGCCGCGAGTTACCAACTCGCCACCGGCGAACCCGTGATGGCCGTGGGCGGCTTCAACGGCACCGACCCCTCCCCGGCCCTCGCCCGGTTCCAGCAGTACGTCGAGGACGGCAGGATCCACTACTCCATCGCCGGCGGCGCCATGGGCGGCGGCCCTGCCATGGGCACCGAGTCCTCCACGTCCGCGCAGATCTCCGCCTGGGTGCAGCAGAACTTCGAGGAGGTGACGGCGGGCTCGGTCACCTTCTACGACCTCACCCGGAAGGCGGCCGAATGACCCGCCCCCGGCCACCGCGACCTCGTCAGCTGTACACCGTAAGGGAATTCTTATACGGTGTACAGCATGACGACGTCCCCCAACGAGCAGGCGGCCCCGCCCCAGGCGACCCCGAAGGCGCCGGGCCACTCGAAGCGCTGGCTGATCCTCGGAGTCATCTGTCTCGCGCAGCTCACCGTGCTGCTCGACAACACCGTCCTGAACGTGGCCATCCCCTCGCTCACCCGCGAGATGAACGCGGCCACCTCCGACATCCAGTGGATGATCAACGCCTACTCACTGGTGCAGTCGGGCCTGCTGCTCACCGCGGGCAGCGCCGCCGACCGCTACGGCCGCAAGAAGATGCTGATCGCCGGCCTGGCCCTGTTCGGGGCCGGCTCCCTGGTGGCCGGACTCGCCGATTCCTCCGGGCAGTTGATCGCGGCCCGTGCGGGCATGGGCGTCGGCGGCGCGCTGCTGCTGACTACCACCCTCGCCGTGGTGATGCAGATCTTCACGCCCGAGGAGCAGCCCAGGGCCATCGGCATCTGGAGCGCGGTCAACGCACTCGGCTTCGCCACCGGCCCGCTGGTCGGCGGCTTCATGCTCAACCACTTCTGGTGGGGCGCGATCTTCCTGATCAACCTGCCGGTCGCAGCCCTGGGCCTGATCGCCGTCGTCGCACTGGTCCCCGAGTCCAAGGCACCCCGCGGCGACCGCCCCGACCTGCTGGGCGCGCTGCTGTCGACGATCGGCATGGCCGCCCTGGTCTACGCGATCATCTCCGGCCCCGAGCACGGCTGGACGTCGACCCGCGTCCTGGGTACGGCGGCCGTAGCGGTGGTGGTGCTCGGCGTCTTCGCGTACTGGGAGAGCCGGATCCCGTACCCGATGCTCGACCTGCACTTCTTCACCAACCGCCGGTTCACCGGTGCGGTCGCCGGCGCCGTGCTGATCACCTTCGGCATGGGCGGGGCGCTCTTCCTGCTCACCCAGCATCTGCAGTTCGTGCTGGGCTACGGGCCGCTGGAGGCGGGCCTGCGGACCGCGCCGCTGGCGCTGACCGTGGTGGCGCTCAACTTCTCCGGCCTGGCGGCGAAGGCGGCCGCACGGCTCGGGGCGCCGCCGGCCATCGCGCTCGGCATGGCGGTGATGGCCGCGGGACTGGTGTCGATCGCCACCCTCACCGAGCACGGCTACGCCGGGACGCTGCTGGGCCTGGTGCTGATCGGGGCGGGCACCGCGGTCGGCACCCCGGTGATGGCGCACGCCATCATGAGCTCCATCCCGCCGGAGAAGGCCGGCGTCGGGGCCGGGATCAACGGCACGCTGGCGGAGTTCGGCAACGGTCTGGGCGTGGCCGTGCTGGGGGCGGTGCTCAACGCCCGCTTCGCGGCCCTGATCCCGGTGGCGGCGAGCTCGCTGCCGGCGGCGCTGGCCGCCGCGGACTCGGCGCAGGAGCGGGCACGGGTGACCGAGGCGTTCGCCTCCGGCCTGGAGAGCAGCCAGCTGGTGGGGGCGGCGGCCGTGCTGCTCGGAGGACTGGTCGCCGCGCTGTTGCTCAGGCGCGCCGAGCGGGGAGAAGGTGCCTGAGACGCCAAGGGCCTGTTGTTTGGATCAGGTCGCAGGGAGCCGACGGCGCCTGGTCAACTCCGCGTCTGCGTGCTGATCCAAACGACAGGCGCTAGCGGCCCCAGAGGTTCCGCTTACCGTGAGCCACGGGCCGACCGGGCGCGACGCGGCTCCCGGTGCGTCGGCGAGGGCGCTTAGGCTGGCCGGTGTCGAGAAGTGCAGGAAGGGTGCGCATGGCCAGAGCAGGCCGGGGGAGTTCACGGACCAGCGTCTGGCTGGAGGGCAAGCCCCGGCGGGGCCGGCGGGGGGACGGGCAGCCGTCCGGGCTGGACCGGGACCGGATCACCGCCGCCGGCGTACGGCTGCTGGACGCCGAGGGGCTGGCCAAGTTCTCCATGCGCCGGCTCGCGGCCGAGCTGAACGTGACCGCGATGTCCCTCTACTGGTACGTCGACACCAAGGACGACCTGCTGGAGCTCGCCCTGGACCAGGTGTTCGGCGAGCTCGCCCTCCCCGACCCGGAGGCCGGTGAGGACTGGCGCGACCAGTTGCGTGCACTGGCGCGGGAGTACCGCTCGATGCTGGTGCGCCACCCCTGGGTGTCGCCGCTGGCCGGGAGCTTCCTCAACATCGGGCCCAACTCGCTGTCCTTCTCCCGGGTGGTCCAGCAGGTGATCGGCAAGACCGGGCTGCCCGTAAACCGCCGCACCGGGGCGATCGCCGCCGTCTTCCAGTTCGTGTACGGCTACGGCACCATCGAGGGCCACTTCCTCGCCCGGGTCGCCGAGACGGGGATGACCCCGGACGAGTATCACGAGCACGCGCTGAGCGCGGCGACCCGGGCGCCGGACGCCGCTGAGGTCATGGAGGAGTCCACGAAGATCATGAAGGCGCGGGGCGGCGACACTGTCGAGGAGATGCTGGAGCGCGACTTCGCCTTCGCCCTGGACCTGATGATCGCCGGCATCGAGACGATGGTTGCCCGGGAAAACCCCTGATCCGGCGACGGCTCTTAGCGGTCCACCGGCCGCCGGCCCCGACCGGCCCTGAACCGGCACTACCCCCTCCCCGTCCCCGGCACCCAGGCCCGCAGCGCGTCCCGCGCGTTGTCGTACACGGGCACGTCCCGGCGCAGGCGGGTCAGTTCCAGGACCCGGCCCGCGGTGCTGTCCGGGCGGGCCACCACATGGACGCGGGTGTCCGGGTGCAACTGCTTGCTGAGGTCGCCGATGAGCCGGACGCCCTGGGAGTCCATGAAGCCGGTGCCGGTGAAGTCGAGGACCAGCACCCGGGGGCGGCCGGCGCCCAGCGGACCGCGCACAGCACGAGGGCGAGCACCTCGGAGGCGTTGCCGAAGTCGATCTCGGGAGGCAGCGGCAGCAGCAGGCGGCCGGGGGGATCGTGCGCAGCACGGAGTCGGGGCGGGACGGACACGGTACTCACCTGGCAGACATTCGTCCGGATACCGGCAAGGCCGTTCCTCACCCGTTTCATCCATTGCACCACGCCCGCACCCCGCGGGGAAGCGCTCGCCCGGTGACCCACCTCATCCGGCTACTCGCCGGGGTGGGCGAGCTCGATGTCGTGGCCGTCGACGCCCTGCCCGGCGACCGTGAGGGCCGTCGCCACGGGCGGGTAGCCGGTCGCGATCACGGTGTACTCGCCGGCGTCCAGGTCGGTGAAGGCGTACGCCCCGTCCGAGCCGGTGGTCGCCGTGCCGACGACGTTGCCCGCCCCGTCGACGAGCGTCACGCGGGCGTCGGCCAGCGGACCGTGCGGCGCCCGCACGACCCCCTGGACGCGGGCCCCCGCCTCCAGGCCGACCTCGATCCGGGTGATCCCGGTGCCGCCCACCTCCACGGGCAGGGCGCGCGGCCGGAACCCTTCGGCGTTGACCGCCACCGTCACCGTGCCCGGCACCAGTTCGGCGAGCGCGAACTCGCCCTGCTCACCGGTGGTGGCGGTGGCCAGCAGATCCCCGCGCACATCGGTCACCACGACCATCGCGTCCTTCACCGGCAGCCCGCCGTCCGCGGTGCGCACCACCCCGGTCAGCCCGCTGGTGCCGCTGAGCAGCACGTCGCAGGAGACCGGCTCGTCGTTCACCACGAGAGTGGAGGCCTGCGGCTGGTAGCCGTCGGCGGAGGCGATCAGCACGTACGAGCCCGCGCCCGGCGCGTCCAGCGCGTAGGCCCCGTCGGCCTGCGCGACCGACCGCCCCAGCTGCCGGCCCGCCGGCGAGATCAGCGTGACCGCGGCCCCCGGCACGGCCGCACCCCCGCCCCCGCGCACCACACCGCGCACCGGGACACCGGAGATGGAGGCTCCCGCCTCCCCGCCCGCCGAGGCAACGGCGACGGGCTGCTGCTGCGGAGCCTCGCCCCCCGCGGGCTCAGCCCCCACCACAGCCGGAACCGGCTCCTCGCCCTTCTCCTGCTCCTTCTGCTCCTTCTCCTCCTCGGCGGCCTGCGCCAGCGCGCCCGAGGTCTTCAGCGGGACCTCCTTGATGAACAGGGTCACCAGGAAGGCGAGGAAGGCGATCGGCGCGACGTACAGGAAGATGTCGGCGATGCCGTGCCCGTAGGCGCTCTCCAGCCACTCGCGGATGCCGTGCGGCAGCAGGTCCATGTCCGGGATCGAGCCCCCGCCGGACACCTGGGCGGCGGCCGCCTGCTCCTTCGGGCTCAGCTGCCCGATGGTGTCCTCGGCGTAGTGGCTGATCCGGGTGGCCATCACGGAGCCCAGCACCGAGACGCCCACCGCACCGCCGAGCGACCGGAAGAAGGTCACCACGGAGGAGGCGGCGCCCAGGTCGGTCGGGGCCACCTGGTTCTGGGTGCACAGCACCAGGTTCTGCATCATCATGCCGACGCCGAGACCCAGCAGCGCCATGAAGAGCGCGATGTGCCAGTACGGGGTGTCGTAGCGCATGGTGCTCAGCAGGCCCAGGCCCGCCGTCAGCAGCGCGCCGCCCGCCAGCAGCCAGGACTTCCAGCGGCCGGTCTTGGTGATGATCAGGCCGGAGACCGTGGACGAGACGAACAGGCCGCCGATCATCGGGATGGTCATGACGCCGGACATGGTCGGCGACTTGCCCCGGGCCAGCTGGAAGTACTGGCTGAAATAGACGGTGCCGGCGAACATCGCGATGCCGACGAACAGCGAGGCCAGCGAGGCCAGCGTGATGGTGCGGTTGCGGAACAGCCGCAGCGGAATGATCGGCTCGCTCGCCCTGGTCTCCACCAGCAGGAAGACCAGCGTCAGCAGCACAGAACCACCGACCATGACCCCGGTCTGCCAGGACATCCACGCGTACTTGTCGTCGGCGAAGGTCACCCAGATCAGCAGCAGGCAGACCGCGGCGGTGATGAAGAAGGCACCGGCCCAGTCGACCTTCACCTCGCGCCTGACCAGCGGCAGCTTCAGCGTCTTCTGCAGCACGAGCAGCGCGATCACGGCGAAGGGCACACCGACGTACAGGCACCAGCGCCAGCCCAGCCAGCTGGTGTCGGTGATGACACCGCCGAGCAGCGGGCCGCCGACGGTGGCGACGGCGAAGGTCGCGCCCAGGTAGCCCGAGTAACGGCCGCGCTCCCGCGGGGAGATCATCGCGGCCATGATGATCTGCGCCAGGGCGGCCAGACCGCCGGCGCCCAGGCCCTGGATGGCGCGGGCGCCGATGAGCATGCCCGGGTTCTGCGCCAGGCCGGCCACGACGGAGCCGATCACGAAGATGACCAGGGCTATCTGGACCAGCGCCTTCTTGCTGACCAGGTCGGCCATCTTGCCCCACAGCGGGGTGGCCGCCGTCATCGCCAGCAGCGAGGAGGTGACCACCCAGGTGTAGGCGCTCTGGCCGCCGCCGAGGTCGGAGACGATCTCCGGCAGGGCGTTGGTGACGATGGTGGAGGACAGGATCGCGGCGAACATGCCGAGCAGCAGGCCGGACAGAGCCTCCATGATCTGCCGGTGCGTCATCGGAGCAGTGCTGTCGGAGGAGCCTCCCCCGTGCTTGGCATGAGCCCGCACACCGGATGGTGTGGTCGTTGCCATGGGCTTCCTTCTCTTATGTGCTTGCGGGAGTACGGGTGGTCTGGGCGGGAGGTGCGGGGCGGCAGTCGCCGAAGCTGTCCCTGAGGCGGCCCATCAGCTGGGCGAGCCGGCCGATGTCGTCGTCGGACCAGTCGGCGAGGCGTTCGGCGAGCAGCTGGGTGGTGCGGCGGAACATCTCGTCGAGCTGAGCCTGGCCGGCGGGGGTGAGGTGCAGGATGCGGGAGCGTTTGTCCGCGGGGTCGGTGAAGCGTTCGACCCAGCCGCGTTCGGTCACGTGGGCGACGTGGCGGCTGGTGACGGACATGTCCACGGCGAGGAGTTCGGCGAGCTTGCTCATGCGCATGTCGCCGTGGCGGCTGAGCAGGGTCAGGACGGCTGCGGAGCCGGTCTGGCAGTCGGCCGGCATGATGCGGCGCATCTCTCTCTTCACGGCTCCGAAGGCGCTGAACTGCCGGACCAGCTCTTCGTAGGGCGCCTGATCGGGCACGGCACCTCCCATTCGTTGCTTAGAGCAACCATAGAGATTGATGGTTGCCACAGGCAAATAAAACGGGGATCCGGGCCTCAAAACTTGGCAAAGGCAAGTATTGGCGGCCGTAAACAGGGGGTGTCCGTCTCCCCTGTTCCCTGTGCCGTCCAGGCACCCGGCGCGGGTGTGGCAGCCGCCCCCGGCTCACCCACCCACCGTGGGCGCTACGCGCACCCCCACCGGAGCCGCAGTTGCGCCGCAGGCATGGCCACGCGAACCCCCACTCGAGGGCACCGGACCTGCACAGCACCCCGCTTGGGCCCCCGGCCAGGGATTCGCTAGGGTCTCGGGGCATGGCTGACACCCACAACCCGCAGGGCAACCACGACCCCGCCGGCAGCACCCAGATGTTCCGCGCGTTCGTCGACGAGGCCCCCCAGGGCCGCCAGTCCAACGCCTCCGGTGGCGGCTCCCGCACCGGCCTGATCCTCGGCGTCGTGGTCGCCGTGGCCGTCCTCGCGGCCGTCGCCTGGCTCGCGTTCAAGTAAGCCGAGCAGACAGACCAAGCGGGTCCCGAGAAACACGGCGGCCGCCGTTGCGCTCGAGGGCGCCCCGGCGGCCGGCCACCGCGTCAGTCGGAGATCAGACCCTCCCGCAACCGCGCCAGCGTCCGCGTCAGCAGCCGTGAGACATGCATCTGCGAGATGCCGACCTCCTCACCGATCTGCGACTGCGTCATGTTCGCGAAGAACCGCAGCATGATGATCCGCCGCTCCCGCGGCGGCAGCTTCGCCAGCAGCGGCTTCAGCGATTCCCGGTACTCCACGCCCTCCAGCGCCGCGTCCTCGTAGCCCAGCCGGTCCGCCAGCGAGCCCTCGCCGCCGTCGTCCTCCGGGGCCGGCGAGTCCAGCGACGACGCCGTGTACGCGTTGCCGACGGCGAGCCCGTCGACGACGTCCTCCTCCGACACCCCGAGCACGGCCGCCAGCTCCGGCACCGTCGGCGACCGGTCCAGCTTCTGCGACAGCTCGTCACTCGCCTTGGTCAGCGCCAGCCGCAGCTCCTGCAGCCGCCGCGGCACCCGCACCGACCAGGACGTGTCCCGGAAGAACCGCTTGATCTCCCCGACCACCGTCGGCATCGCGAACGTCGGGAACTCCACGCCCCGTTCGCAGTCGAACCGGTCGATCGCCTTGATCAGCCCGATCGTGCCGACCTGGACGATGTCCTCCATCGGCTCGTTGCGGGAGCGGAACCGCGCCGCCGCGTAACGCACGAGCGGGAGGTTCAGCTCGATCAGGGTGTCCCGGACGTAGGCCCGCTCCGGGCTGTCCTCGTCGAGCGCGGCGAGCCGCAGGAACAGGGAGCGGGACAGGGTGCGGGTGTCGAGAGCCGCGGTGGCCGACAGCTCCGCGGCAGGCTCGGCGTCCAGAGCCGTGCCTTCGTCGACGGGCGGGAGGACGGGCGGGACGGGGCCGAGTGCATCGAGAGCATCGGGAGCTGTCTCGCTCTCCGCGAGCGTGAGCACCTTCGAGCTGCCCTGGTCTGCGGACATGCCACCCCCTTTGGGTCGCGGGACGGTCGCGGCGAGCGCTCCCGTCCGAGGAACGCAGCCTTCACCTGAATACCGGCGCCGAGGCTCCGGCAAACGCGTCTCCCGCAGAATGTCACATGTCGGCAACGCGCTGTAGTGACATGTCGACATCCGAGATACGAATCCGCCCTGGAAACAGGCGGTCTGACGGTGTTTCGGCCGAGAAGTGCGCACAGTTACGCAGGTGAGCGATTCGCTCTCCCCGGTGACGGATCGATCACCTGTCCGCCCGCAAACGAGGCGCGACCTACGACCCTACGCGACCACCGATCCGAGCGCCGCCCACCGATCCAAGCCCCGATCGCCAATCCGGGCCCCAACCGTCAGTCCGGCCCCAAGCGTCAGTCCGGGCCCCAACCGTCCCGAGCCCCAACCGTCAATCCGGGCCCCGCTCGTCAATCCGACCCCCGCCGTCGACCCCCGCCCCGATCCGTCCGACAGGACTACGCATCGATCCGGTTCGCCGACCGCAACCGCTGAAAACTACGCGCCAGCAGGCGCGACACATGCATCTGCGAGACCCCGAGCTCCGCACTGATCTGCGACTGCGTGAGGTTGTTGTAGTACCGCAGCAGCAGGATCCGCTGCTCCCGCTCGGGCAGTTGCACCAGCAGATGCCTGACGAGGTCCCGGTGCTCCACGCCGTCCAGCGCCGGGTCCTCGTAGCCGAGCCGGTCCAGCAGCCCCGGCAGCCCGTCGCCGTCCTGCGCGGCCTCCAGCGAGGTCGCGTGGTACGAGCGCCCCGCCTCGATGCAGGAGAGCACCTCCTCCTCGCTGATGCGCAGCCGCTCGGCGATCTCGGCGGTCGTCGGGGTGCGCCCGAACGCGGTGGTCAGGTCCTCCGTCGCGCTGTTGACCTGCACCCACAGCTCGTGCAGCCGGCGCGGCACGTGCACGGTGCGCACGTTGTCGCGGAAGTACCGCTTGATCTCGCCGACCACCGTCGGCATCGCGAAGGTCGGGAACTGCACGCCCCGGTCGGGGTCGAAGCGGTCGATGGCGTTGATGAGCCCGATGGTGCCGACCTGGACCACGTCCTCCATCGGCTCGTTGCGGGAGCGGAACCGTGCCGCCGCGTAGCGCACCAGCGGAAGATTGGCCTCGATGAGCGCCGTGCGTACGCGGGCGTGCTCCGGGGTGCCCGGTTCGAGCTCCTTGAGCTGGGCGAAGAGGACCTGGGTCAGCGCCCGTGTGTCGGCGCCCCGGCGCTTGGCGGGGACGGGTGCGGCTGCGGGAACCTCGTCCTGGGGCGGCGCAGTACTGGCCGACACGGTCAACGCCACCTCTTATCCGTCAACTCATCCGTCAAAAGCGGTCATAGCATCACAAGACAGGCTAACCGTGTGCAAGCACCGCATATTTCGTGTTGAGGGAGGAAGAGGGCAATACCAGCATGCGAAAACCCTCCGCCGTGACGGCGGAGGGCATGAGGCGAACGGGTGAACCGGCCCCGGTCAGAACTCGTAGTCCGCGATCACCCAGGTGGAGAACTCCCGCCAGAGCGCGACCCCGGCCTGATGGTCCGGGTGCTCCACATAGCGGCGCAGCGCGTCCGTGTCGTCGAACGCGGAGTTGATGGCGAAGTCGTAGGCGATGGGGCGGTCGCTGATGTTCCAGGCGCACTCCCAGAACCGGATCTCGGGGATCTTGCCCTCCAGCGAGCGGAAGGCCTCCACGCCCTTCACGACCCGGGGGTCGTCCCGCTCGACGCCCTCGTTCAGCTTGAAGAGCACCAGGTGGCGGATCATCACTTACCTCCGTTGGCCAGCCAGGTCATGAAGTCGCCGAGGGCCTTCGCGGCTTCCGAGATGCCCTCGAAGCCTATCTGGACGTAGTCCGCCGCCTTCTCCGGATCGGTGATGATCACGTACAGCACGAAGACCGCGACGAAGTACACGGCGAGCTTCTTAGAGTTCACCGCCATCGCGGCCCTCCCCTGTCACGGTCGTCACGCTGATGCGCTGGTGTCACGCGCCGAACGGGCCCCATGATCGCACGAAGGGCCCCGTCCGACGACGGGGCCCTTCACAAGCGGTAGCGGAGGGATTTGAACCCTCGGTGACTTGCGCCACACTCGCTTTCGAGGCGAGCTCCTTCGGCCGCTCGGACACGCTACCGAGGGAGACCTTACAGCACAGTGCGGCGTGGTTTGAAATCTATATGCGCGGACCGGCGCGGAGCCGGCCGGCACCTCACCGCCCCCGGAAGAACCCTCACCGCCTCCGGAAGAACTCCGTGAGCGGCCGGGCGCACTCCTCGGCGAGCACGCCCTCGATCACCTCGGGCCGGTGGTTGAGCCGCCGGTCGCGGACGACGTCCCACAGGGAGCCGACCGCGCCCGCCTTCTCGTCCCGGGCGCCGTAGACCACCCGGTCCACCCGGGCCTGCTGGACCGCGCCCGCGCACATGGTGCAGGGCTCCAGCGTGACCACCAGGGTGCAGCCGGCCAGCCGCCACTCGCCGAGTGCGGCGGCGGCCCGCCGCAGCGCGAGCACCTCGGCGTGCGCCGTGGGGTCGTTGCCGGCCTCCCGCTCGTTGTGCGCGGAGGCCAGCACGGTGCTGCCGTCCGGGGCCAGCACCACGGCGCCCACGGGCACGTCCCCGCCGCTCACGGCGCGTTCGGCCTCGGCCAGGGCGAGCCGCATCGCGGGCCGCCAGGGGTCGCGTACCGGGTCCGGCGGCCCTGAGGTGTTCTGCATGATCAGCGGACGGTCTCCAGGACCTCCGAGGCACCGAGCGCCTCGGCGATCGTGTTGACGGCGTCCTCGGTCAGCGAGGCCAGCTCCTTCTCGCTCACGCCCAGGTCCTCCAGGATCTGGGCGTCTCCGACCGGCCCGTGCGGTACGGACCCGGCGCCCGTGTCGTCGGCGTCGGTGTCGCCGGCGGGCTCGCCGTCCTCCGTGCCGTCGAGGTCGAGGGCGTCCAGGTCGGTGCCGTCGTCCCCGGGTTCACGGCCGAGCAGCTCGTCGGTGAGCAGGATCTCCCCGTAGCTGCTGCGGGACGCGGCTGCGGCATCGGAGACGTAGATTCGAGGATCCTCGTCCTCGCCCTCCACGCGGACGACGCCGAACCAGCCGTCCTCCTGCTCGATCAGCACGAGCACCGTGTCCTCGTCGGGAGAGGCTTCCCGAGCCAGGTCGGCCAGATCGGACAGGGTCTCCACATCGTCGAGCTCCGTGTCGCTCGCTTCCCACCCGTCTTCGGTGCGCGCGAGCAGTGCGGCGAAGTACACCGTGACTCTCCCACTGGTCATAGGCGTGCCGGTTGGGGATCCTCCCGGCGGAGGTTGCGGGCGGCAAGTGCTCTTGCGAGCCCACCCATTCGGAATCGTGGCAGAAACAAGGTCCCTGAGGGACGTCTTCGGCTCCCTGTGTCCGGCGGTTTTGATCGCATGTCGCGTCGGATGTCACGTCGCATGGTGTGTCGTATGCGGCCGAGCGGGTCCGCGCGGGGCCCGGCGGCGCATTCGTTGTCGCCACATGCGGATCGTACGCGGGTGCCGTGTCCGCAGGGCTACTTCCGCCAACGCCCGTGTGTTCCCGGAACTTCCCGGGGCTTCCCAAAGCTTCCCCCGGGCTTTTCGGGCTTGCGGCCGGCGCGGTCGCCGGGGCGGACCGGAGTGTCGCCGTGCCTGCCGGGCGCGCGGTCCGGCGGCCGGCCGGTCTACCAGCGGAAGGTCCGCATCCGCATAGCGTGGCGCAGCCGGGCCGCCTTGGCGCGGCGCGGCTGGACGCGGTCGCGCAGGGCGCGCGTCTCGGCGAGCTCGCGCAGGAACAGTGCGCGCCGCCTGCGCCGCTCGTCCTCCGTCTCGGACTCGCCGGGACCGCGGCGGGTCTCGGCGGACGGCGGATCGTCTCTGAAGTCCTGTTCAGGCATCGGCTCACCACCCCGGTCCGTCCCTCCCACCTTCCCCCCGATGGGCGGTTTGACGCCAGCGATCGGGTGACAGGCGGCCCGGCGGGGTTGCGGGCAGGCGGGGACCCCGGGGCGGCCGGGCCCGGCTACTGTGGGGGACATGCGTCTCCACGTCGTCGACCACCCCCTGGTCGCCCACAAGCTCACCACGCTGCGCGACCAGCGCACCGACTCCGCAACCTTCCGCCGTCTCGCCGACGAGCTGGTCACCCTGCTCGCCTACGAGGCGACGCGCGACGTGCGCACCGAGCAGGTCGACATCCAGACGCCGGTGGAGCGGACCACGGGCGTGAAGCTGTCCCACCCGCGTCCGCTGGTGGTGCCGATCCTGCGGGCCGGGCTCGGCATGCTGGACGGTATGGTCCGGCTGCTGCCGACCGCCGAGGTGGGCTTCCTCGGCATGATCCGCAACGAGGAGACGCTGCAGGCCTCCACCTACGCCACCCGGATGCCGGAGGACCTCTCCGGGCGTCAGGTGTACGTGCTGGACCCGATGCTGGCCACGGGCGGCACGCTGGTCGCGGCGATCCAGGAGCTGATCAAGCGCGGTGCGGACGATGTGACCGCCGTGGTGCTGCTGGCCGCGCCGGAGGGCGTCGAGGTCATGGAGCGGGAGCTGGCCGGCACGCCGGTGACGGTCGTGACCGCCGCGGTCGACGAGCGGCTCAACGAGCACGGCTACATCGTGCCGGGCCTCGGCGACGCCGGGGACCGGATGTACGGCGCGGCCGAGTAGTCCCGGAACACTCCCAGGAGCGCTTCCAGGAGACCCTTCCCGGGGTCCTGGGGCCTCTCAGCAGCCCTTCTCCGAGGTGGGCGTCGGGGAGGGCTTGGCCAGGGCGGCCAGGGCCTTGTCGGCGTCCGCCTTCTTCGTCAGGGCGCGGAACCTGTCGCCGATGATCAGGTCGACCTCGGTGCCCTTGCGGGCGGCGTCGGTGCGGCGCTCGGCGCCGTCGACCTGGGTGGCGAGCACCGGCAGCGAGGTGTCGAGGGCCGACGCGGGGCCGAGCAGCACCGCGGTGCCCTTGACCTTCTTGTCGTACTCCTTGGTCGCGTTGCCGACCTCGCCGATGGCGAAGCCGCGCTTCTTCAGCTCGTCGGCGGTCTTCCTGGCCAGCCCGGAGCGGGTCGTGGCGTTGAGGACGTTGACCTTGAACACGCCGGGCTTCGGCAGCGGGGTCGCGCGGGGCGAGGGGCTCGCCTTGGCGGCGCAGGCGGGCTTGGCGCCGACGGCGCGCGCCGGATTGCCGCCACCGGTGAAGACGTCGATGAGCTGGAGCGTGCCCCAGCCCGCGCCACCGAGCACGGCCGCACAGGCGATGGTGAGGACGACGAGCCTGCCCCGCCGCCGGGACCGGCGCATCCGCGGGTACTTGTCACCCGTGATCCGGTACTGGCCGCCCATGCCGGGGGGAGTCAGCATGCTCATGAACGCAGCGTAGTGCGCTCCGGAGGCTCTGCCTACTAGATGATCAATCGACTGGGTGCACTCCGACCCGAAAGGGGCACGGCGGCCCCCCGGCGCCGGAGCGGCTCAGTCCAGTTCGAGCACGCGGGCGTGCAGCACCTGACGCTGCTGGAGCGCCGCGCGCACCGCGCGGTGCAGGCCGTCCTCCAGGTACAGGTCGCCCTGCCACTTCACGACGTGCGCGAAGAGGTCGCCGTAGAAGGTCGAGTCCTCCGCGAGGAGGGTCTCGAGGTCGAGTTGCTGCTTTGTCGTCACCAGCTGATCGAGGCGGACCGGGCGCGGAGCCACGTCCGCCCACTGCCGGGTGCCCTCCCGGCCGTGGTCGGGGTACGGCCGGCCGTTTCCGATGCGCTTGAAGATCACACGGAAAGCCTACCGGTCGAGACGTTCCGGGCGCAGCCATGGCGACGCAGTGCGACGCTGAAAAAGACACCCGAAAGCCGGACTAAACGGGAACAGGTGCCCGAGATGAGCGAGCGCAAGACCATTCCGCAGTCCACCGCTCCGCAGGCCACCGCTCCCGAAGGGCCCGGCAGCGCCCCCGCCCTTCCCGAAGAGGCCCTGAAGATCGCCGCCGGCTACGCCTTCGCCGGGCCGGCGCTGGACCTGGGCGCCCTCGTCTGGGACGGGGAGTGCCGGCCGGACGCGCAGATCAGGGTGCCGCTGTCGATGCTCAACCGGCACGGCCTGGTCGCGGGCGCCACCGGCACCGGCAAGACCAAGACGCTCCAGCTGATCGCCGAACAGCTCTCCGCGCAGGGCGTGCCGGTGTTCCTCGCGGACATCAAGGGCGACCTGTCCGGCATCGCCAGGCCGGGCGAGCCGGGGCCGCGGATCGAGGAACGCGCCCGTGACGTGCACCAGGAGTGGAGAGCCACCGGCTTCCCCGCCGAGTTCTACGCCCTCGGCGGCATCGGCCCGGGCATCCCCGTGCGGGCCACCGTCACCAGCTTCGGGCCGCTGCTGCTGTCCAAGGTGCTGCGGCTCAACCAGACCCAGGAGCAGTCCCTCCAGCTGATCTTCCACTACGCCGACAGCAAGGGTCTGGAGCTGGTCGACCTCAAGGACCTGCGGGCCGTCGTCGCCTTCCTGACCTCGGACGAGGGCAAGCAGGAGCTGAAGTCCATCGGCGGTCTGTCCCCGGCGACCGCCGGGGTGATCCTGCGTTCCCTCACCGCCTTCGATGCGGAGGGCGCCGCCTCCTTCTTCGGCGAGCCGGAGTTCGACACCGCCGAGCTGCTGCGCACCACGGAGGACCGGCGGGGTGTCGTCTCCGTGCTGGAGCTGGCCGCCGTGCAGGACCGGCCGACGCTGTTCTCCACCTTCCTGATGTGGCTGCTGGCGGACCTGTTCCACGATCTGCCCGAGGTCGGCGACATCGACCGGCCCAAGCTGGTCTTCTTCCTCGACGAGGCACATCTGCTGTTCGACGACGCGTCCAAGGCGTTTCTGGACTCGATCACACAGACGGTGCGGCTCATTCGCTCGAAAGGGGTCGGCGTGTTCTTCGTGACGCAGACCCCGAAGGACGTGCCGGCCGAGGTGCTCTCCCAGCTCGGCAACCGGGTGCAGCATGCGCTGCGCGCCTTCACCCCGGACGACCAGAAGGCGCTGAAGGCCACGGTGAAGACCTTCCCCGACTCCCCGTACGACCTGGAGGAGGTGCTCACCGGTCTCGGCATCGGGGAGGCCGCGGTGACCGTGCTCAGCGAGCGCGGCGCCCCGACCCCGGTGGCGGTGACCCGGCTGCGGGCACCTCAGTCCCTGATGGGGCCGGTGCCGGCGGAGGAACTGGAGCGGGCGGTCCGGGAGTCCACGGCGTACGAACGTTATGCACAGGCTGTGGACCGCGAGTCGGCGTACGAACGGCTGGCCGCGCGGCAGCCGGGGGCGGGCGGGAAAGGGCCGGACGAGGTGCGCGAGGGCGGGGCGAAGGGTCCCGACGAGGTGCGTGCGGCCGGGGGGAAGGGCCCCGACGAGGTGCGCGGGGAGGCGGCCGGGGCGGGGAAGGGCGCCGGGCGGCGGGGTGCGCCGCGTGAGGAGCGGGAGGACCGCGACTCGCTGGTGGAGCAGGTCGCGGGCAGCGGGGTGTTCAAGTCGCTCGCCCGGTCGCTGGGCACGCAGATCGGCCGTGAGATCACCCGTTCCGTCTTCGGCACGGCGCGGCGCCGACGGAGGCGTTAGCCAGGCCGGCAGGAACGCCGTATCCGGCATCGGCATCCCGTCATGCGGAGGCGGCGGAGGCGGTGAGGTCCGCCTCCGCCGCCTTCGTGTGTCCGTCAGTCGCGGCCGCGTTCGGGAGCGGTGCGGCTGCGTTCGGAGGCGTCCGCGGTCGTGGGGGCGGTCTTCCTCGGGGGCGTCTTCTTGCGGTCCTTCCTCGGGGGCAGGGGAGTGCCGTTGCGGGCGGCCTCGGCGCGCAGCAGGGCACGCATGACGGCGTAGGGGTCTCTGAGCATGGGGGTGTCTCCTGTTCCGGTTCGTTCCGGTGTGCGTGAACTGGCTGTCGGGCGATGCCCGGTTCCGTCAGCAGCGCAGGACCACGGAGCGCGGGACGTCCGGTGGGCGCGGGGGGTGCGCCGGGGCCGGCCGGGGGACGGGGGACAGGAGTCGGGGCAGGGCGTGCGGGAAGGGCGCGGGGCGCAGGGCGGCGGGGTGCTGCCGGGTGGGGGCCCTGGTGGGGGTCGTGCGCGTCCGGCGGGGCGGGTGAGCCGGGGCTGCGCGGTCCACGCGGTGACGGCTCGTGCGGTCCGGGACCGTGGCCGTCACGGGGGCCGCGCTCCGGATCCCAGGGAGAGCCGCTGGGGGGCTCGGTCATGCTTCATGCTGGGATCCGTGCGGTTCGGGAGGCCACCTGGGGGAGGCCATTGAGGTGGATTCGGGGTAGGCGCGGATGGGGGGCGGGCGCGGTCCGGGGTGGATGGTTCTGTGGGTTCGACGGGTGCGGGGTGGTGGGGGCTGGTCGCGCGGTTCCCCGCGCCCCTGGTGAGGGTCCCCTCGCTCTCAGGGCGTCCGTGCCTACGCGTCTGACTTCTTCGCCGCCTTGGCCGCCTTGGCCGCGGCCTTCATCTCCTGCTTGTGGGCGCGCACCTTGGTCAGGGACTCGGGGCCGGTGATGTCGGCGACGGAGCGGTAGGAGCCGGGTTCGCCGTAGGCGCCCGCGGCCTCGCGCCAGCCCTCGGGCCGGACGCCGAGCTGTTTGCCGAGCAGGGCCAGGAAGATCTGGGCCTTCTGCTTGCCGAAGCCGGGCAGGTCCTGCAGCCGGCGGAGCAGCTCCGCGCCGCTGCCGACGTCCCGCCACACGGCCTCGGCGTCGCCGTCGTAGTGCTCGACGAGGTACCGGCACAGCTGCTGGATGCGGCCGGCCATCGAGCCGGGGTAGCGGTGGACCGCCGGCTTCTCGGCGAGCAGCGCTGCGAACGCCTCCGGGTCGTACGCGGCGATCTCGTGCGCGTCCAGGTCGTCGGCGCCCATCCGCCGGGCGATGGTCGCCGGGCCCTTGAACGCCCACTCCATCGGGATCTGCTGGTCCAGCAGCATGCCGATCAGCGCGGCCAGCGGACTGCGGCCCAGCAGCGCGTCGGCCTCGGGGTCCTGGGCGAGGTGCAGAGTGACATCCATGCCCCGATGATCGCGCGCCGCGGCTCAGCTCGCGCGCCAGTAGCCGGGACCCGGAGACCGCGCAGTGGGTCCGGGCGTATGCGGACGGCGTCAACGAGGGGCTGAGCGCGGCGTCCGCCCCCGAGTTCGGGCGAGCCGGGCTGGTGCCGGGGCGCTGGAGACCCTGGACCCCGCTCGGGGTCTGGCTCGCCACGCACATCCTCTTCGCCGGCTTCCCCGCGAAGCTCTGGCGCGAACAGGTCGCCGCCCGTCTCGGGCCGGACGCCATCGGCCTGTTCGCCACCGACGGACCCGGCACCTCCGGCAGCAACGGCTGGCTGGTCGCCGGGGAGCGCACCATCACCGGCCACGCCGTCATCGCCGGGGACCCGCACCGATACATCGAGGACCCCGGCGTCTACCAGCAGATCGGCCGACACGGACGGCGGCACCCTGCACCGGGTCGCGGGACGGGTGCCGGTGCGGGCCGAGGCCAACCGGCAGCGCCTGGTGCCCGCTTGGGAGCCCGGCCACGCATGGCAGGGATGGCACGAGTCACCACGGCCGGACTGACCGGCGGCGTCGCCGTGATGGCGAACCAGCGCGGCCCGGCGGAGCCCCTCGGCGTCGAGTTCGCCCCGCCGCACCGCGCCGAGCGGATCGCCGCGCTGCTCGCCGGCCGGGCGATCGCCCGCTTCCTGCGGGAGGGCTTCAGGGCGGGCCCGGTGGTGGTGCTGCCCGAGGTGGACCTGCCGGATGTGTACTTGCCGGAGCAGAAGGCACAACTCGCCTTTCTCACCTACGAGGTAGCCTTCGGCAGGTGACGCCCGACGAACTGGTCACCCACTTCCGAATGGAGCCGATCCCCCGCGAAGGGGGACGGTTCCGTCAGATGTGGGCCGGTCCGCAGCGCCCCGACGGCCGCCCCGAGGGCACCGCCATCGTCGCCCTGCTCACCGACCGGCCCGGCGACTTCTCCGCGCTGCACCGCCTGCCCACCGACGAGATCTGGCACTACTACCTGGGCAACCCGCTGCAGATGCTGCTGCTCGCCCCGGACGGCACCTCCCGCACGCCCGTGCTCGGCCCCGACGTCCTCGGCGGCCAGCACGTCCAGCTCACCGTGCCCGCCGGGACCTGGATGGGGGCGCGGGTGGCGCCGGGGCGGTCGTGGACGCTGTTCGGCTGCACGATGGCACCGGGGTTCACCTACGAGGGGTACGAGCACGGGGACGCGGCGGAGCTGATCAACCGCTATCCGCACCGCGCGGCGCAGATCATGGAACTCTGCCGCACATGACGGGACATGGACTGCTGACGGGACAGGTCGCCCTGGTCACGGGCGCGGGCGGCGGCCTCGGCCGGGGCATCGCGCTGCGCCTCGCCGAGGAGGGCGCCGCGGTCGCGCTGCACTGCCGCACGGCGGTGACGTCCGCGGCGGAGACCGCCGCCCGGATCAAGGAGTCGGGCGGGGAGGCGGTCGTGCTGGCCGGGGCCGACCTCACCGACGAGGACGCCTGCCGGGGCCTGGTCGCTCAGGCGGCCGAGTGGGGCGGCGGCCGGCTGACCGCGCTGGTCAACAACGCGGGAGTGCAGCCCGTCCAGGAGCTGCCCGGCATGACGGCGGCCGAGTGGCGGGCGGTGCTGGACACCAACGTCACCAGCGTCTTCGCCTGCACCCAGGCCGCGGCCGAGCTGATGCGGGAGAACGGCGGCGGCTCCGTCACCCACATCGCCTCCGTCGAGGCCCGCCTGCCCGCCCCGGCCCATGCGCACTACTGCGCCTCCAAGGCGGCGGTGGTGATGCACGCCCGCTCGGCGGCCCTCGAGTACGGCCCATGGGGCGTGCGCGTCAACACGGTCTCGCCCGGACTGATCGACCGGGAGGGGCTGGAGGAGGACTGGCCGGAGGGCGTGACCCGCTGGCGCCGGGCCACCGCCACGGGCCGCCTGGGCCGCCCCGAGGACATCGGCGACGCCTGCGCCTGGCTGGCCTCCCCCCTCGCCTCCTGGGTGACCGGCCACGACCTGGTCGTCGACGGAGGAGCCTCGGCCCGCCCGACCTGGTGAGGGAGTCCGGAGCCGCGCGGCCCTGGGCGGGGCGCAGCCCTCGGCCGCCCACGGGCGTGCTGATCGGTTCGGCGGGCAGGCACGTCGGCCACGCATCCGGCAAGCGGACGGCCGGGCGGCCCCGGCAGGGCGGCCGCGGTGGCTCCGGCGGGGGCGGACTCGGTGGCTCAGGCGGCACGCCGAGCTCGGTGGCTCCGGGAGGTCGTGCCGCTCGGTGACTCTCGTGTGCGCGGACGGCCGGCGGGTCCGGCGAGGCCGGAAACTGGGCTGCTCCGGCGAGGGCGGAAGGTTCGCAGGTTCCGAGGGCGGAGGCCGCGAGGGCCCTGTCGAGGCCGGCCGCCGGGCTGCTCCCGCGAGGCTCCTCGCGCAGGGCCGCGCCAGAAGTCTGGCGGCGGTGAGCACAATGTGCCTGCCGTCCGTACTAACCCGGAGGCGAGGCCAGGAGGCGAGTGGGTCGTGCGAGGGCTGCCAGATGAGGTGACCGGGACCGGCGGGGGAGGGCGCGGGCCGGCCGGGGCCGCCGGCGGTCCGGGGCACCGGCGGCTGCCGCGGCTGATGCTGCTGGGCTCCCTGCTGGTGCTGCTGCTCCTGGGCAGCGCCGCCCCGGCGGGCGCCCATGCCGCGCTGCGCTCCTCCGACCCGCAGGACGGCAGCGTCGTCAAGACCGCCCCCCGGCACATCACCCTCTCCTTCACGGAGTCCGTCGGGCTGCTGGAGGACTCGTTCCGGATCTACGGCCCCGACAACCGCCGGGTTCACCTCGGCGAGCCGGAGCACGCCCGGGACGCCTCCGACACCGCCCGCGTCGCGCTGCCCCGCGACCTGGCCGAGGGCACCTACACGGTCGCCTGGCGGGTCATCTCCGCCGACAGCCACCCGGTGTCCGGCGCCTTCACCTTCTCCGTCGGCAAGCCCTCGCCCACCGCACCCGCCGCCCCCGCCGACCCGGACGAGCACCCGGTCACCGCGAGCCTCTACGACACCGCCCGCTATCTCGCGTACATCGGCGCCGTTCTGCTGATCGGCGCGGCGGTGTTCGCGGTGCGTTGCCGTCCGGCCGACACCCGTCCGCTGCGGCTGCCGCTGCTCACCGGCTGGTGGACCCTGCTGGCCGGCACCGTGGTGCTGCTGGTGCTGCGCGCCCCCTACGAGAACGGCACCTCACCGGCCACCGCGTTCGACTCCTCCGCCGTGGGCAAGGCCCTCACCGGGCGCCCGGGCCTCGCCCTGCTGGTCCGGCTGGCGCTGGTCCTGGTGACGGGGGCGGCCCTGCTGCTGGCCCGGCGCCGTTCGCCCGGCCGGAGGCACCCTGTCCAGTTTGCGGCCGGTGCCGTACTCGCCGTCGGTCTGGCCCTCACCTGGGCGGCGGCCGAGCACGCCTCCGCCGGGATCCAGGTGCCGGTGGCGATGACCTCCTCGGTGGTGCATCTGCTGGCGACGGCCTGCTGGCTGGGCGGCCTGACCGCGCTGCTCGTCACCCTCCACCGGGCCCGGCGGCCGGTCTCGCCGGCCACGGTCGCCCGCTTCTCCCAACTGGCCTTCGTCTCCGTGGTCGTGCTCGCGGTGACCGGCGTCTACCAGTCCTGGCGCGGCCTCGGCTCCTGGTCGGCGCTCACCGGGACGTCCTACGGGCGGACCCTGCTGGTGAAGCTGGCCCTGGTGGCCGCGCTGCTGCTGGTTGCGGGCCTGTCCCGCCGCTGGACGGCCCGCCTGGCCGCGCAGACGGAGGAGCCGCCCGTGCCGCAGCGGGTGCCGGAGCTGGTCGGGGTGTCCGCCGCCTCCGGCACGACCGCGGCCGGGCAGGCGCCGCCGTCGCCGGCCGCTCGTCCCCGGCGCCCGAGGACGCGGACGAGCCGCAGTCCCCGGCGCCGGACGAGGCCGATCCGCACCGCCGGGCCCTGCGCCGCTCCGTGCTCGCCGAGGTGCTGGTCGCCGCCGTCGTGCTGCTGGTGACGACCGTCCTGACCAGCACCCTCCCCGCCCGCGCCGAGGCGGAGGCGGCGTCCGGCGAGACCGCGGCGGCCCCCGTCGCCGGGCTGCCCGGCGCGGCCACGTTCCAGGTCCCCTTCGACACGGGCGCCCCGGGCGGCACCGGGTGGGTGCAGGTCACGCTCGACCCCGCCCGGGTCGGCGAGAACGGGGTCCAGGCGGTCGTCTTCGGCGCCGACGACGGCCTGGTCGCCGTGCCGGAGGTGCGGATGACCTTCACGCTGGAGTCCGAGGGCGTCGGGCCGATCGACGCCAGTCTCACCGACCGGGGCGGCTACTGGGCCACCAGCGACCTGACCCTGCCCCTGGCCGGTGAGTGGACGCTGCGGCTGACGGTCAGGACCTCGGACGTGGACCAGGTGACCGAGTCCCGGCGGGTGCGCATCAGCCGCTGACCCGGGCCTCGCCCTCCTCGGCGGGCGGCGGCGCGGTGGTGGAGCGCGGGATGACGTACGTGGGCAGCACGATGTGCCGGCAACGGTCCGCGGCATCCGGCTCGTTGATCAGCGACAGGGCCAGTTCCCCGGCCTCGCGCCCGATGTCAGCCGGCGACTGGGCCACCGTCGACAGCTCGAACCAGTCCGCCAGCGGCTGATGTCGAAGCCCAGCACGGACATCCGCTCCGGCACCGGGATCCGCGTCCGGCGCAGCGTGCACAGCACGGCCACGGCGACCTCGTCCTGCTCGGCGAAGACCGCGGTCGGCGGCTCCCGCAGGCTCAGCAGGTTGCCCAGCGCCTCGGCGGTGCTCCGCTTGTCGCGGGTGTGGATGGTCCCGCACAGCTCCGACGGCGGCATGCTCTACTACCGCACCGACCTGCTGAAGAAGGCCGGCGTCAAGGCTCCCCCGAAGACCTGGGCGGAGATGAAGGACGCCTGCGCCAAGGTCCAGAAGCTGCCCGAAGGCAAGGGGGTGGCCTGCTACGCCGGTCAGTTCCAGAAGTACGAGGGCCTGACCGTGAACTTCTCCGAGGCCGTGCACTCGGCGGGCGGCGTGGTCACCGGCCCCGACGGCAAGCCCGACGTCGACACCCCGGAGGCGAAGAAGGGCCTGGACTTCCTGGTCGACTCGCTGAAGGACGGCACCATCCCCAAGAAGGCCGTCACCTACCTCGAGGAGGACGGCCGCCAGTCCTTCCAGAACGGCAAGCTGGTCTTCCTGCGCAACTGGCCCTACGTCTACTCCCACGCCCAGAAGAGCGACATCAAGGGCAAGTTCGGGGTCGCCCCGCTGCCCGGCCTGAACGGCCCCGGCTCCTCCAGCCTCGGCGGCCACAACCTGGCCGTGTCGTCGTTCGCCAAGAACAAGGCGACGGCGCTGGACTTCATCAAGTTCATGACCAGCGAGCAGAGCACGGAGACCTTCCTGAGGGAGGCCTCGCTCGCCCCGCCCTACGCCTCCCTGTACGACAACCAGGAGCTGATCGACCAGTACCCGTACCTGCCGGTGCTCAAGGAGTCCATCCTGCGCGCCGTGCCCCGACCGCGGGTGGTGCCCTACGGCGATGTGACCGCGTCGATCCAGCGGGAGGCGTACGCCGCGCTGACCGGCTCCAAGAGCAGCGCCGACGCGCTGAAGACGCTGCAGGCCGACCTGCAGAAGTCCGTCACGCGGTGAGGAGGCGGGCCGATGTCGCACACCCGTGTTCCCCCGCCGCCGCCCCCGGACGCGGACGTCGTGACCGGCACCCGGACGATGCCGGGCCGCGCGGAACGTCCCGCCCCGCGCGGACGCAAGCGCACGAGCGTCCGCGCCACGAGCGGCACCGCGCGCATGGCCGCCCTGCTGGTGTCCCCGACGCTGCTGGTGCTGAGCATCGTGGTGCTCTACCCGACGGTGATGGCGCTGCACGAGTCGCTGTTCGGGCCGAAGGGCCTCGATCCTGAGACCGGGTTCATCAGCGAGACCGAGCCGTTCGTGGGCCTGCAGAACTACGCCGACATCTTCGGCGAGGCCGGTGAGCGGTTCTGGAACGCCTTCTGGAACACCACGTTCTTCACCGTCGTCACAGTCACCCTGGAGACGGTGATCGGGGTCGCCATGGCCCTGATCATGCACAAGGCGTTCCGCGGCCGCGGCTTCGTGCGGGCGGGCATCCTGATCCCCTGGGCCGTGCCCACGGCCATCTCCGGTCTGCTGTGGCGGTGGATCTTCAACAGCGACGGTGTGGCCAACACCCTCCTCGGCCGGCAGATCCTGTGGACCTCCGAGGGATTCCAGGCCAAGATCGCGGTGATCGTCGCCGAGGTGTGGAAGACGGCCCCGTTCATCGGCCTGCTCGTCCTCGCCGGCCTCCAGGTGATCCCCAAGGAGGTGTACGAGGCCGCCCGCATCGACGGCGCCAGCCGGGCCCGCCGCTTCTGGCACGTCACCCTGCCGCTGGTGAAGCCCGCGCTGCTGGTGGCGGTGCTCTTCCGCTGCATGGACGCGCTCAGGATGTTCGACCTGCCGTACATCCTGATCGGCGCGCAGAAGAACTCGGTGGAGACGCTGTCGATGCTCGCCCAGAACGAGGCGTCCAACGTCCGCTTCGGACCGGCCTCCGCCTACGCGGTGATCCTCTTCATCTATGTCTTCCTGATCGCGCTGGCATTCGTCCGGCTGCTGGGCACCGACCTGGTCGGTGACACCGGCGCGCCGGCGCGGAGCCGGAGGTTCGGCCGGCGCCGCAAGTCCGCGGAGGTGACGGCATGACCGCGCCCACGCTCACGATCAAGCGGCGGCCGGCGAGGCGGCGCTGGCAGGGCGGCCTGCTGTACGCGGGAGTCGCGGGGGTGGTGATCTACTGCCTCGCCCCCTTCTACTGGATGCTGGTCTCCAGCCTGCGCCGCAGCTCGGACATCTTCGAGACCTCGCTGCTGCCCTCGCCGGTGTCCTTCGAGAACTACACGCGGGTGTTCGACCCGGCCCAGGGGTCCGGGCGGGCGCTGCTCAACAGCCTGGTCGTCGCCGGGGTCACCACCGTGGCGGCGCTGCTGCTGGCGACGTTCACCGCGTACGCCATGGCCCGGCTGGAGTTCCGCTTCAAGCGGCTGATCCTCACCCTGATCATCGCCACCTCGATGTTCCCGGTGGTGTCGATCGTGGTGCCGCTGCTGAAGCTGTTCACCGGCATCGGCTGGATCAACACCTACCAGTCGATGATCGTGCCGAGCATGTCCTTCGCGCTGCCGCTGGCGGTATGGAACCTGACCACGTTCTTCCGGCAGATGCCGGACGAGCTGGAGCACGCCGCCATGGTGGACGGCTGCACCCGCGGCCAGGCCTTCCGCAAGATCATCATTCCGCTGGCCGCGCCGGGCATCTTCACCACCGCGATCATCACCTTCATCGCGGCCTGGAACGAGTTCCTCATCGCCCTGTCGATGACCAACCGCCCCGAGATGCAGACCGCCCCGGTCGCCATCTCCAAGTTCACCGGGGCCACGACGTGGGAGCCCCCCTTCGGCAGCCAGATGGCCGTCGGCGTCGTCGTCACGGTCCCGCTGGTGATCATGGTGCTGCTGTTCCAGCGCCGGATCGTCGCCGGCCTCACCGCCGGCGCAGCCAAGTAACCCCGTAACGAAGTCCGTTCGACCGTTCCCTCTTGCTCAGGAGTACTCGACGCCTATGTCCGGCACCGCAGCACCCTGGTGGCGCAGCGCCGTCATCTACCAGGTCTACATCCGCAGCTTCGCCGACGGTAATGGCGACGGCGTCGGTGACATCGCCGGCATCCGCTCCCGTCTGCCGTATCTGAAGTCGCTGGGTGTGGACGCCATCTGGATCAACCCCTGGTACAAGTCGCCCATGGCGGACCACGGTTACGACGTGGCCGACTTCCGGGAGATCGACCCGCTGTTCGGCTCCACGGCCGAGGCGGAGCGGCTGATCGAGGAGGCGCATGAGCAGGGGATCCGCGTCATCCCGGACATCGTGCCCAACCACACCTCCGACCAGCACGCCTGGTTCCGCGCCGCTCTGGAGGCGGGACCGGGCAGTCCGGAGCGTGAGCGCTACATCTTCCGCAAGGGCCGCGGGCCGGGCGGTGCCGAGCCGCCCAACGACTGGGTCTCCTGCTTCGGCGGCCCCGCCTGGACCCGCGTCCCCGACGGCGAGTGGTACCTGCACCTCTTCGCCCCCGAACAGCCCGACCTCAACTGGCAGCACCCGGACGTGCTCGCGGAGTTCGAGTCGATCCTGCGCTTCTGGCTGAGCCGTGGCGTGGACGGCTTCCGCATCGACGTGGCGCACGGCCTGGTCAAACACCCCGACCTGCCCGACCTGCCGCCCCGCCGCGACCCCGGTGCGGAGCCGTCCCGCCCGCACCAGGACCACCCGCACTGGGACCGCGACGAGGTCCACGACATCTACCGGGTCTGGCGCAAGATCGCCGACGAGTACCCCGGCGACCGCTGCTTCGTCGCCGAGGCATGGGCCGACACCCCCGAGCGGCTCGCCGCCTACGTCCGCCCGGACGGCCTGCACACGGCGTTCAACTTCAACTTCCTGATGTCGGGCTGGGACGCCAAGGACCTGCGCCACGTCATCGACGACTCCCTCGCCATGCTCGGCGCGGTCGGCGCACCCGCGACCTGGGTGCTGTCCAACCACGACGTCATGCGCCACCCCAGCCGTTTCGGCCGCGAACGCGTCCGGCGCTGGCTGGCCAACGAGCGCTACGTCCCCGACGGCCCCCTCGACCTGGAGCTGGGCACCCGCCGGGCCCGCGCCGCGGCCCTGCTGATGCTCGCCCTGCCCGGCGGCGCCTACATCTACCAGGGCGAGGAGCTCGGCCTGCCCGAGGTCGAGGACCTCCCCGAGTCCGTGCTGCAGGACCCGGTCTGGGAGCGCTCCGGTCACACCGACCGCGGCCGCGACGGCTGCCGCGTGCCCATCCCGTGGTCCGGCGACAGCGCCCCCTACGGCTTCAGCCCCGACGACGCCACCGTGTCCCCCTGGCTGCCGCAGCCGGCCGGCTGGGCGCGCTACAGCGTGGCCGCGCAGACCGGTGACCCGGACTCCATGCTGGAGCTCTACCGCACGGCCCTCAGGCTGCGCCGCGAGCATCCCGCGCTCGGTGACGGCAGCCTCACCTGGCAGGACGCCCCGGAGGGCGTGCTCGCGTTCACCCGCTCCCCGGGCTTCGTCTGCGTCATCAACCTCTCCCCGGAGCCCTGCGAGCTGCCGCCGCACTCCTCCGTGCTGCTCTCCAGCGGGCCTCTGAAGGACGGCCTGCTGCCGACGGACCAGGCGGTGTGGCTGCAGCAGTAGGCACTTGGCCTGCAGCATTCCGGCCTGCCCCCGTCGCCGGGAGGGCAGGCCGGGACGAGCCCCGCCCCCTCCGGGGCGGTCGGGAAGCGCCCTTCCTTTCGCTCCAGGGAACCCGGGAAGCGCACTTCCCCCCAGGCACCCGGGACAGCCCCGCTCTCCGGGGGCACCCGGGAACCCTCCGGGGCCGGAACCGTGACGTGCCCGCGGTTCCGGCCCCGGGGACACGGGCGGAGAGGAGGTTCCCCATGCCCGAGCTGCCGGATGTCGAGGGGTTCCGCGGGGTGCTGGAGTCCTGCGCGCTGGGCCGGACCGTCCGCCGTGTCGACGTACGCGATCCGGGCGTCCTGCACGGAGTGGGTGCGCGGCGGCTGCGCGAGGCGCTCGAGGGGCGGCGGTTCACCGGGACCCGGCGGCACGGCAAGTGGCTGCTGGCCCGCACCGGCGGTCCTGTGCTGGCGCTGCACTTCGGCATGACCGGCAGCCTGCTCTGCGCCCGCCCCGACGACCCGGTCCACGCCCACGACCGGGTGCTGTTCACCCTGACCGGCGGGCACCGGCTCCACTACCGCGACCAGCGCGAGCTGAAGGGCCTGTGGCTGCTGGAGGACGACGCCGCGGCGGACCGGCTGCTGGAGGGCCAGGGGCCCGACGCCCTGACGGTGGACCGCGAGCAGTTCGAGGCCGCGCTGTCGGAGCGCCGCGCCCAGGCCAAGGCCGTCCTCACCGACCAGTCTGCCCTGGCCGGGCTGGGCAACCTGCTGGCGGACGAGGTGCTCTGGCGGGCCGGAGTCACCCCCGTCCGACGCGCGAGCCACCTCACCCAGGCCGAACGGCGGCGGCTGTACACCGTCATGCGTCGCACCCTGCGCTCCGCGGTCGCCGCCGGCCGCGTACCGCCCCGCGACACCTGGCTCACCGGGCACCGCGACGACCCCGACCCGCACTGCCCCCGCTGCGGCGGCCCGCTGCGCCGCTCCCGGCTGGCGGGCCGGGGCACGGTGTGGTGCCCCCGGTGCCAGCCGGAGGACGGGCGGGGCCACTGAGCCCGCCCGGTTACCCCCTGGATTGACGAATTGCAAAAATTCGCAATTGATTAGATGCTTTGCTGGTCATTCCCGCAGATGCTGCCCGCCGCCGTCCGGCGCCGGGCGCCCCGCGGGAGTCCGTCCGCAAGCTGGGGAATCCGAGGAGTCGTGTCCGTTCCGCTGTACCAGGCCAAGGCCGAGTTCTTCCGGATGCTCGGGCACCCGGTGCGGATCCGGGTGCTGGAGCTGCTGCAGGAGGGGCCGCGGCCGGTGCGCGAGCTGCTCACCGAGATCGAGGTGGAGCCCTCCAGCCTCTCCCAGCAGCTGGCGGTGCTGCGGCGGTCCGGGATCGTCACCGCCACCCGCGAGGGCTCGACCGTCGTCTACGAGCTGGCCGGCGGTGACGTGGCCGACCTGATGCGGGCCGCGCGCCGGATCCTCACCGAGATGCTGGCCGGCCGCAACGAGCTGCTGGCCGAGCTGCGGGACGGCGAGGTCGCCGCGCGATGAGCTCCTGGATCCGCCGGGCCGGGGCCCGGATCGTCTCGCTGCTGCCTGCCCGCGCCGACCTGAAGGAGATGGGCCGCGACCCCCGCCGGGACCTGCTGGCCGGGCTGACCGTCGCGATCGTGGCGCTGCCGCTCGCCCTGGGCTTCGGGGTGTCCTCCGGGCTCGGCGCGGAGGCGGGCCTGGCCACCGCCGTGGTGGCGGGCGCCCTGGCCGCCCTGTTCGGCGGCTCCAACCTCCAGGTGTCGGGGCCCACCGGCGCCATGACGGTGGTGCTCGTCCCGATCGTCGCCCAGCACGGCCCGGGCGGAGTGCTCACCGTCGGCCTGCTGGCCGGGCTGATGCTGGTCGCCCTCGCCGCGCTGCGGGCCGGCAAGTACATGCAGTACGTGCCCGCACCGGTCGTGGAGGGCTTCACCCTCGGTATCGCCTGTGTGATCGCCCTGCAGCAGGTGCCCAACGCCCTCGGCGTGCCCAAGCCGGAGGGCGAGCGGGTGCTCGTCGTCACCTGGCGGGCGGTCGAGGAATTCCTCCGCTCCCCGAACTGGACCGCCGTCGCCCTCGCCGTCTCGGTGGCCGCGATCATGCTGATCGGCGCCCGGCTGCGCCCGGCCGTGCCCTTCTCCATCGTGGCGGTCATCGCCGCGACGGTCGTGGCCCAGGCCGCCGGCCTGGACGACGCACAGCCCATCGGCGATCTCCCCTCCGGACTCCCCGCGCCCTCGCTGTCCTTCCTCGACCCCGGCGAGCTGGGCACGCTGCTCGCCCCCGCGGTCGCGGTCGCCGCCCTGGCCGCGCTGGAGTCCCTGCTGTCGGCCTCAGTCGCCGACGGCATGACGGTCGGCCAGAAGCACGACCCGGACCGCGAACTGTTCGGCCAGGGCCTGGCCAACATCGCCTCGCCCCTCTTCGGCGGCGTCCCCGCGACCGGCGCCATCGCGCGCACCGCGGTCAACGTCCGCACCGGCGCGAGCTCCCGCCTCGCCTCCCTCACCCACGCCGCGGTCCTCGCCGTGATCGTCTTCGCGGCGGCACCCCTGGTGTCCAGGATCCCGCTCGCCGCGCTGGCCGGCGTCCTGCTGGCCACCGCGATCCGCATGGTCGAGGTCGGCTCCCTGCGGGCCATGGCGAAGGCCACCCGCTCCGACGCGCTGATCCTCGTCCTGACCGCGGTCGCCACCCTCGCCTTCGACCTCGTCTACGCCGTGATCACCGGCCTGCTCGTCGCCGGGGCCCTCGCCCTGCGGGCCGTGGCCAAGCAGGCCCGCCTCGACCAGGTCCCCCTCGACCGCGGCGACCACAGCGCCGAGGAGCACGCGCTGCTCGCCGAGCACATCGTCGCCTACCGCATCGACGGCCCGCTGTTCTTCGCCGCCGCCCACCGCTTCCTGCTGGAGCTGTCCGAGGTGGCCGACGTCCGCGTGGTCATCCTGCGCATGTCCCGGGTGACCACGATGGACGCCACCGGCGCCCTGGTCCTGAAGGACGCGGTGGAGAAGCTCAACCGGCGCGGCATCCTCGTCCTCGCCTCCGGCATACGCCCCGGCCAGCGCCAGGTCCTCGACTCGGTCGGCGCGCTGGAGCTGCTGCGGCCCACGGGCCGGGAGTTCGCGACGACCCCCGAGGCCATCCGCGCCGCCCGGGACCACCTGGAGACCACCGGCGTCCTCACCGTCCCGCCCGCCAGCACCCCGAGCACCGCCGAGGACGGCGCCCTGCGCTGAGCCCGCGGCCAACGCGGAGTGGACCCCGGGCCCTTGCGCGACGTAGACCCCGGGCCCTTACGCGACGTACTTCACACCGCCTCGCTTGGGTGCGGCCCGTGCCGCAGGCGAGGATGGGCCGCATGTGGGTGACGAGTGTGTGGACGCGATGCGCCGGGGCGCGGCCGGCGGGACCGTGCGGCCGGACCGCTGGGGAGGCGACGGCACGATGAGCACGCCGCTCTACCAGCTGAAGGCCGAGTTCTTCAAAACCCTCGGCCACCCGGCCCGCATCCGGGTCCTGGAACTGCTCAGCGAACGCGAGCACGCGGTCGCCGAGATGCTCCCCGAGGTGGGCATCGAGCCGGCCCACCTCTCCCAGCAGCTGGCCGTGCTGCGCCGGGCCAACCTGGTGGTGACCCGCAAGGAGGGCTCCACCGTCCACTACTCCCTCACCAGCCCCCATGTCGCCGAGCTGCTGCGGGTCGCCCGGACCATCCTCTCCGGCGTCCTGGCCGGCCAGGCGGAACTCCTGGCGGACCTGCAGGCGACGAGCCAGGGTGAACCCGAGGGGCGCGCCCCGCGCTGACGCGGCGTCGGTGAAGCCCGGAGCGGACGCTTGCCAGGTCCTGGCCCGTCCCCGTACCGGACCTGGGCCGCCCTTGCCGGCACCGGAGCGCCCGTACCGGACCGGTGAAGGGCGCGACCGGTGTTGACGCGCACTTCGGTCAACTCCCCGTCCACGCCCAGGGCCCGTGCCACGATGGCGAGGTGACGACCCCTCGGTCCTCCTCACCCGTCACCGGGAGCCCGCCGGCCGGTCCGCCCCGGGGCCTGGGCCCCCGCGCCGCCGTCGCCCTGGTGTTCACGTCCTCGGCCGCGGTGCTGGTGGTCGAGATCGTCGCCCTGCGGCTGCTCGCCCCCTACCTCGGACTCACCCTCGAGACCAGCACCATGGTGATCGGCGTCGCCCTCACCGCGATCGCCGTCGGCTCCTGGACGGGCGGCCGCATCGCCGACCAGATCGACCCGCGCCGGCTCCTGGGCCCGGCCCTCGGGGTGTCCGGAGCCGCGTCGTCGCCCTCACCCCCGCCGTGCTGCGCACCGCCGCCGAGCGGGCACCCGCGCTGCTCCTGCTGACTGCGGCGCTGACCATCCTGGTCCCGGGGGCCCTGCTGTCCGCCGTGACACCGATGGTGACCAAGCTGCGGCTGACCAGCCTCGCCGAGACCGGCACGGTGGTCGGGCGGCTGTCCGGCGTGGGCACCGCGGGCTCCATCGCCGGCACCGTCCTCACCGGCTTCGTCCTGGTGTCGCGGTTACCGGTCAGCGGCATCCTGATCGGCCTCGGCCTGCTGCTGGTGGCCGGTTCGGCGCTGGTGCAGTGGCGGGCGCGCGGCTGGAGCGGCGCCCCCGCCCTCACCCTGGCCGTGGTGGCCGGCGGCCTGGCCACCACGGTCGCGCCCGGGGCCTGCGACCTGGAGACCCGGTACCACTGCGCCCAGATCGTCACCGACCCCGGCCGCCCCGGCGGCCGCACCCTCCTCCTGGACGGCGTCTGCCACTCCTACGTCGACCTCGACGACCCCACCCACCTCGAGTTCACCTACGTACGCGCCCTCGCCGCCGTGGTCGACGCCACCCGCCCCGAGGGCGAGCCGCTGGCCGCCTACCACCTGGGCGGCGGCGGGCTCACCTTCCCCCGCTACCTCGCCGCCACCCGGCCCGGCACGCGCAGCGTCGTCTCCGAGATCGACAGCGGGGTCGTACGGATCGACCGCGAGCGGCTCGGCCTCGGCTCGGTGCCCGGCGTCGAGGTACGGACCGAGGACGGCCGGCTCGGACTGCGCCGGCTGGACACCGGCAGCCGCGACCTGGTCGTCGGCGACGCCTTCGGGGGCTTCAGCGTGCCCTGGCATCTCACCACCGCCGAGGCGATGAGCGACGTACGGCGGGTGCTCGACGAGGACGGCCTCTATGCCGCCAACATCATCGACCACGGCGCCCTGGCCTTCGCCCGCGCCGAGGCTGCCACTCTCGCCCGGACCTTCGCGCACACCGCCCTCGCGGGACCCGTCGGCGGCACCCGCCCCGAGGGCGGCAACATGCTGCTCCTCGCCTCCGACCGCCCCTTCGACCCGCGCGCGCTGCAGGAAGCGCTCGACGCCCGCGGAACCGGCTGGCGGATCACCACCGGCAAGGCCCTCACCTCCTGGATCGCCGGCGCCCGCCCCCTCACCGACGACCACGCCCCCGTCGACCAGCTCCTGGAGCCCTACAGCCCCAGTGACGGCCGCTGACGCCGACGCCGCCGGCCTCCGGCCACTTCTCCGCACGAGACACCCACGCTCCCGCTCACGGCGCCCGTCCCCGCCGGCGGCGCCCATGCCTTCCGCTCCCGGCACCCGGGTTCTCCCGCTCGCGGCGCCCTGGCCTCACCGCGCGGGCTGCACCGCCCGGGGCCTCGTACCCTGGCCCGGTGCCCGTCTCGCCCCCCTCCGGCCGTCTGCGCCGGGTCGCCGTGCTCGTGCTCGAGGGTGCCAAGCCGCTCGACGTCGGGATCCCCGCGCAGGTGTTCACGACCCGCGCGAGCATGCCCTACGAGGTGCGGGTGTGCGGGGCGGCGCCCGGGCTCGTGGCCGGCGCCGACGGGCTGTCGTACTCGGTCGCCGAGGGCCTGGACGCGCTCGCCTGGGCCGACATCGTCTTCATCCCCGGCCACCGCAACCCCGACCGCGACGACCCGCGGCCCGCCGTCGTCGAGGCGCTGCTCGCCGCCCACGAGCGGGGCACCCGGCTCGCGGCCATCTCCACCGGCGCCTTCACCCTCGCCGCCTACCGCACGGCCGCCGAGGGCCCGCTCGCCGGCATCCTCGAGTACTCGGAGGACCCGCTGGTCTCCTCCGACATCACGGGCAACCCCGCTTCCTCGATCTTCGACTCGGCCCTCACCCGCGTCGACGGCCGCCACATCAAGGTCGTCGCCTGGTACGACAACGAGTGGGGCTTCTCCCACCGCGTCATCGACACCCTGGAACTCCTCGCGGCCCGCTGAGCGTGCAGCCGTCGGCAGGACATGGCCCCGGCCAGTGCCTGCGCCGACGGCTGCTCATGCGGATTCCCGATCACCGGCAGGGGGCCGAGGGAATCCCCGGCCCCCTCGCCTGGTTCGTCCGCCGGTCAGAGCATGTGCGGTGCCAGTCCGGCCGTTCCGCCCCCGATGACCGGAACGAGCAGCACCAGCCACCCCCGCACGCTCCGCATGGGCGATTCCTCCTGCCGGACCATCAGCGCCAGGGCCATTCCCGCCATGGCGGGAAGGACGATGCCGAGGATCGCGAGGACCAGCAGATTCGGCACGGAGTGGCGGGTGATGGCCCACCCAGCCCCCAGGCTGAGGGCCGCGGCGGTGATCATTTCTCCCGTCGGCTGGATGAGCCCCAGGCGAGGCCGGTCTGCCCCGGCAACCCGCGCCCTGGTACGGACGACGGCGAGCATCCAGATGATGCCTGCCACGACCAGCAGGGTTTCGCAGGCGAGGACTATGTTCGCTGCTCGCGCTCACGATCCGCTTCACGCCGACGCGCTTCGCGACCTTGACGATCTTCACCATCTTGGCGGCGGGCAGCAGATTGGTGCCGATGGCCACCGCCACCGCGCCCATGCAGCCGAAGCTGGGCCAGCCGAAGCGGAGCTGAGCCTGTCCCGAGAGGTTTGCGTTCCGCTCCTTCTGCTTCAGGTAGGCGATGGTCGCTTCATCCCCCTGTTCCAGGACGTCCTCAGGTATGGACATCATGGTGTTGATCAGAGCTTCCCACTGGGCGTCATCGGCGGTGTCCTCGGCCGGGGCGGAGACCGGAGCGGAGACCGGAGCGGTGGTGCGGTGTGCGGCCTCGGCCGCGTGCGCACCGGTGGTGGTGGCGAGGACGGCGCCCGCGGTGAGTGCCGAGACGAGCACAGCGGTACCGCGCGTGAAGAGAGTTCGGTCGGTCGTCCCGAAAGACATCTGTTCCCCGTGAACGTGCCTGCTGGTTGCGGTCGCGATCCCCGCCGTGTCGTGGAGAAGAAGACACCGAGAGGCGTGGAGCGTCCGCGTGGTCAAGATCACTGAAACAGACGCCGATGCCCGGGGCTGTGGTGGAGGCCACTGTTCCGCCTGGATTTTTCCGCCATTTCTGCGGTGATTGCGCCTTCATAACCTTTCGATCCCAGGTGGCTGAGGAATGGAACCTTCAGATGGAAATCGCGCTCGCCTGTGCCCCGACGCAGAGGTGCTCGATTGACCGGCCGTTCACAGGTGCGAAGCATTCCGAAATGAGTGATTCATCACCCAGGCGTAGGGTGTTTGCCGTGCGTTCAGTCACGTGCGTCGGGTTATGAGTCCTGCGTCCTGAGCGCACTGCCTTCGGGCGCCCGAAATCGCCGCACGCGCTGCCGTGCGCCCGGGGCGGACCGGTGCTGCCATCTCGAGCCATCACACGGAGGAGTACTCATGGGCACGGTCACGACGTCCGACGGGGCGGCCATCTTCTACAAGGACTGGGGGCCGCGGGATGCGCAGCCCGTGGTGTTCCATCACGGCTGGCCGCTCAGTGCCGACGACTGGGACGCCCAGATGCTGTTCTTCCTACAGCAGGGCTACCGGGTGATCGCCCATGACCGGCGCGGTCACGGGCGCTCCGAACAGACCGCCGGCGGTCACGAGATGGACACCTACGCCGCCGACGTCGCGGCGCTGACCGACGCCCTGGACCTGCGCGACGCCGTGCACATCGGGCACTCCACCGGCGGCGGAGAGGTGGCCCGGTATGTGGCGCGGGCCAAGCCGGGGCGCGTCGCGAAGGCCGTGCTGGTGGGCGCGGTGCCGCCCATCATGGTCAAGTCGGAGAGCAACCCCCAGGGCACGCCGATCGAGGTCTTCGACGGCTTCCGCGCCTCCCTCGCCGCCAACCGCTCCCAGCTCTACAAGGAGGTGGCCTCCGGGCCGTTCTACGGTTTCAACCGGCCCGGCGCGGAGGTCTCCCAGGGGCTGGTCGACAACTGGTGGCGGCAGGGAATGATGGGCGCCGCCAACGCCCACTACGAGTGCATCAAGGCCTTCTCGGAGACCGACTTCACCGAGGACCTGAAGCAGATCGAGGTGCCGGTGCTGGTGATGCACGGCACGGACGACCAGATCGTGCCCTACGAGGACTCGGCCCCCCTGTCCGTGAAGCTCCTGAAGAACGGGACGCTGAAGACCTACGAGGGCTACCCGCACGGCATGCTCTCGACCCACCCCGACGTCCTCAACCGCGACATCCTGGAGTGGCTCAAGTCATAGAGGACGGGGCGACTGGAGACGGCGAGAACAACGACGAGGGCCCCACCGGTCACCGGTGGGGCCCTCGTCTCGCCCTCTCGGGCGGCTGCGGAGGATACGAGATTCGAACTCGTTAGGGGTTGCCCCCAACACGCTTTCCAAATGTTCGTATGGGAGTCCGGAGGGGGTCGTAGGCGTCCTGACCTGCGATGGAGCGTTCAGGGTGGACCTGTCCGGACGGGGTTGTACGCAGGCGAATGAGACCAGAACTGAGACCAGAGCGCGGTCGTGATCACGATGTCGAGTTGGTGAACGCGGCCGTGTGCTCCTCCTCAGCGAGGGCGGAGGCCGTGGGCTGCGGCGAGGCCCGGCTTTGCGGCCAGGAGTGCTTCGAGCTTGCTCGCTGGCCAGAGTTCGACGAACGGTGCGGTGCCGCTGTCATTGTGCTGCTCCGCCCACCGGACGGCATCTGCAGAGAAGTGGCCGCTCGTTGCAATGATCAGGGTCCTGATCACCGGCGGTCCCCACAACTTCACGGCTGCCACTGTCGCCGCGATGGTTGGCATGTCCACAGGCTTCTTCAGCCAGTGCTTCGCTTGGACGATGACCCGTTCACTGTGAGTGCCGCCAGCGCTGTCATGGAGTACTCGATCCATCGAAAGGTCACGTCCGCGGTCAGCAGCCTGTGTGTGCATGAGCCACTGCACGTTCCGGTACTCGGGGGAGCTGCGAAGCGGGTCGAACAACAACCGCTCGAACCCGTCGGCATCCATGCCGGCCCAGCGCAATGGCACCGTCGCCGGGCTGGGAGGCTCCGCGGGTGTATGCGCGCTCTCCGCGGATCGAAGGGGAGCGGTGGACGGGCGACCATCAGAGGCCGAGTCAATCGCCCGACGTCGCTGCGGTCCGGTCGGGGATCGCTGTTGCCAATCAGACGCTGCGGCGGCGTGCCCATCGGCTGGTGGCCGCTGCTCACGGAGACGAGGGCGGTGCTCGCGAGATCGGCGCACCCGGAGTCGAATCCATGCCGGAACCACACCGGAAAGAAACGCGAAGGTGATCACGGCCAGGACCGTATTGATCAGAAACTCATGGGGTTCTCGTCCAGGACGTAGCGGACGTGTGGGCCGCTGAAGTAGCCGCGGACGATGT